>NZ_JAYGHV010000149.1:0-18071 GCF_034932145.1 Spirulina sp. 06S082
TCTTAACCTATTTAGAAGCAACCCCCACTGTCTATACTTTACAATTTAGTTATCAGGGGGAAGAAATTTTCTTTGATCGCCTCTTTCCCTTTCCCCACGAAAGCACTCGTATTTCTCTGGGAGTACAAAAACCCGACCTCTTTACCTGTCATGGGTTATGCTTAACTCAGCAGCCTATTTTGGATTTAGCGATCTTTCCCAAAGCGATGACTCATTGAGTGCGCGATCAATACTCTTAAATCTAACTGCATTTGCCTCGCAAATTTCCCATTACAGCAAAATTATGAGCTTTTTAAAAACTTGGTTGGTCGCAGAACTTCCCGGTATTAGCGATGAGGATAAGAAATCATTTCATTCCCTCGGTATCGAAAACACCGACCAATTATTGCAACAGGGAAATACATTAGAAAAAAGAAATGCGATCGCCGCAGAACTCAAATTGCAACCCCAACAAGTTAATAAATGGGTCGCCCTGGCAGATTTGGCGCGCCTTCCTGGGGTAGGATGCAGCCATTGTGGACTACTGCTACATTCTGGGGTTGCTTCTGTTGCTCAACTCGCTCAAACCCCTGTATATCGCTTGCATCGGCAAATGTTACGCTTTCAAGTTGCTACCCTCAAACGCCGCGATTTATGTCCTCCTGTCGAACAAGTTCAACAATGGGTTTTTGAAGCACGAACTCTGTTTCCGTAGATTATTTTTGTAAGCTATCTTCGATGAAGATTGCTGCAAAAATAGCTACAAAAATAGCTACAAAAATGATATTACTGAATCTTGAATTTTGAGTTAAATTCATGCAGTTTAATCGTCAAAAAAAGAGAACAACATTACCTGAAGTCAACCTCATTCCGACTATTGATGTGGTAATGTGTGTTTTAACGTTTTTTCTCATTATTTCTCTGACCCTCAAAGGCCAGCAGACCCGTAATTTAGAATTACCAACAGTGGGAACGAGAGCAACGGGAAATGTTAAGATTAAAGAAGAAATATTAAGTTTTTCTCTAAATCGGCAAGGCTCCCTCTTTTGGCGCGATCGCCTTCTCTCAGAAGCAGAAATGACAGAAACAGTACAAACATTTTTATTAGCAAATCCCGACGGTAAAATTATCTTAGAAGCCGATCGCCAACTTCCCTATCAAAAAATTAGCCAACTGCTGCAAAAACTGGGAGAAATTGGCGGCGATCGCGTTTCCCTTGCGATTCAATAAATCATTATTAATAAATTATCATCAATGAATTTTAGAGGGAGAAAATACAGTTCGCAAATTCCTAAACTTGACCTCATTCCCTTACTCAATGTGATGATGGTAGTTTTGGCGTTTTTTGTACTCATTTCTCTCTCTTTAAGGACTCCTCCTGACAGTGTAGAAGTTGAACTTCCTAAAGGAGAAGCAGGAGGAAAAATTGCAGGAGAAGTAGGAGAGAATTCAGCGATCGCCTACTTCAATACCAAGGGAGAATTTTTGTTTCAAGGGCAAATCTTAACTGAAACAGAAGTGCGATCGCAAATTCTCCTTTACTTACAGGAAAACTCGCAAAATAACGTTTTCTTAGTTGCCGATCCCGATGTTCCCTACGAACAGGTTATACAGGCATTGAGCCAGATGCAAGCTATTGACGGCGATCGCGTTTCTTTAGGTCTATTCTCTAATTGAACGGGAAGAGAATGCAATAAAGATTTGATTAATCGTGCTTATTTTTTACATTTCTTAATATTTTTCGAGTAAACACTTTTTAAAATATCGACAATTAAATACAAACAGAAAAAACTGATAGCTCACATATTTTGTACCACAATATGTTTAAATAAACGTAAATAACGAAATAAGGATCGAATAATTGTGGCGGTATTTGGGGTAGCGCTACGCAAAGTAATAAGTTTTATTAAGGGTGTGCAGTTTTTTCTAGACTGGCAAACGATGTCTTTTCAGCAGTAATTTTTCCAACGATATTAAACCTCTCAATAATGAAAAATCAATCTTCCTCGATGTCTGTAGCTGGCAATCGAAAGCGTACCTTCATGGATTCAAACTCAAACCCTAAGCAACCTAAGAAAGTTTCCACAAAACTCAAATATTGTGTCGATAAAATTTCTCTGCCTTGGATTGAGCGATCGCTGAGTCGGTGGAATATTGCCCAAAAATTTGCCTACAGCTACGCTTTAGCTTTAGGGATTGCTATTGTCGGCACAGGAGTGGGATTAATTTTAGGAGACTATTACGAAAGACAAGCCTTCGCAGCCCTTACCCTCACAGATAAGCAAGAACACTACTTGGACAATGTAAAAACCGCCGTTTTGGAGATGCGGTTGCATCCACAGAAATTACTACCCACCTTTGGTAAGACGATTTTTTTCGACTTAGAAAGGGCGAGGTTTTCCCTGTACGTCAATCGCGTAGAAAAAAATCTCGCCGATCTCGATCGCTTTCTGCAAAATAATTCCCATCACTTAAGCATTACTCCCGAAGAATTGCGCGAGATTAGAGAAGATATACAAGGGTATGAGAAAACAACAGAAAATTATCGCTCTGCGATCGCCGGACTTTGGCGACAACTCGATTTTGCCAACTTAAACCCAGAAGAAATTGCCTCGGGTCGCTTGCAACTTTTAGCGTTTATGAGTAGCCCTTCTTATCTCAAACTCGAGATGCGCTTCAATCGCCTTGCAGAAGATATAGAACAAACTTCCCTGGCCACAGAAATACAGCAAAATCGAGCCACCCAAAACCTAAACAACATTCGCAAAGTCCGTTTATTTATTATTGTGGGAAGTGTGGGATTGAGTGCGGCGATCGCGGCTTTTCTCGCCCTATTAACCAGTCGCGCCATCGCCCTTCCCCTCATTGCCGTTAAAAATATTGCCCAACAAGTCACCCAAGAATCTAACTTTAACCTCCGCGCCCCTGTTACCACCACCGATGAAATTAGCGCTTTAGCAATATCCCTCAACCAACTCATTGAGTGGATGAGCGAATATACCCGAGAACTTCAACAAACCCAAGCACAACTCATTCATAGTGAAAAAATGTCCAGCCTCGGGCAAATGGTCGCCGGAATCGCCCACGAAATTAATAATCCCGCCAGTTTTATTCACGGCAATATCCAGTATCTCGATGATTATATGCAGAATTTGCTGACATTAATTCAGCACTATCAAAGAGAATATCCACAACCCACCGATGCCATTCTTTCGCAAATCGAGGAGATTGATTTAGAGTTTTTAGTGGGAGATTTCCCCAAAATTCTGTTGTCCATGAAAGAAGGAACATATCGGATTAAATCTATTGTCACTTCCCTACGAAATTTTTCTCGGTTGGACGAATCGGAGATGAAAGCCGTTGATTTGCACGCGGGTTTAGAGAGTACATTGATTGTCCTGCAACACTATCTCGGCGATCGCATTAAAATCAGCAAAGATTATCAGGATTTACCCCTAGTAGAATGCTATCCCGCTCAACTTAATCAGGTTTTCTTACATCTTCTCACCAATGCCACAGATGCCCTAAAAGACCCCCTCTTTTTATCACTTCAAAAACAACCTCAGATTGTTATTCGGACGGAAAAGATCGACAGTACGCGAGTAAAGATAGCGATTAGCGACAATGGTATAGGTATCTCCTCAGACATTCAAGGTAAACTATTCGATCCTTTTTTCACCACTAAACCCGTTGGTAAAGGCACCGGTTTGGGACTATCTATTGTTTATAAAATTGTTGAAAAACATCAGGGAATAATTAGGTTAAATTCGGTTAAAGGTGAAGGAACTCAAGTTGAACTCATCTTGCCCATACACCGCGATCGCGGTAACAGTGTCGAACTGCGGGAATATACAAGAAAAACACAAGAAAAATCGGGTTAGATTATGTTCCGATTTTTGGGAACCATCTCCGGCCTGTATCTTTGGGAGATAGCCACTAACAGCGAATACATTTCTTCATTACTCATCCCTTCAATCCATTTTTGTAAAGATTGTGGGCTTTGACTTTGAGCAATTTCCAGACCGTATTCCTCTCGCGACCCCGGAGAAATATTTTCCAAAGCATTGAGAATTTCATCTAAAACCGCATCCGTCGCATTACGATTGCCACGAAAAAATTGAGAAAGATGATTTTCACTAATGCCTGTCAAGCGACTGATGGAAACATTGGAAATTTTATATTTGTTCTTGATTTTTAAAAGCGCTTTGCGATGGATGGACAGATCGAGCTTTTCTTCAACGGGGGAACTTTTGCTCTCGCACTTCATTAATAAATTCTCCTACTGCTTGAGTCGCCATTTGGCGAAGATTAAGATAAGTTTTAGCAAAGGGAGGCTGCTTTTTAGAGAGTCCGAGCAAATCTGCCGTTACCAGAACTTGCCCGTCACACTGAACACCCGCCCCAATGCCAATGGTGGGAATCGGCAATTGCGCCGTAATTTGAGCAGCCAACTCTGAGGGGATATGTTCGAGAATAAGCGAAAATGCTCCCACTTCAGCCACGGCGATCGCGTCTCGTAAAATTTGCTGCCCTTGTTCTTCCGTCGTGCCTTGTTGTTTATAACCCAACTGGTAAACCGATTGAGGTGTTAAGCCAACATGACCCATCACAGGAATGCCAATGGCAGTCAATTTGCGAATAGTTGCCAAAATATCTGGACTCGCTCCCTCTACTTTAACAGCCTGTGCGCCTGCTTCCTTCAACGCTCGTCCGGCAGAGCGAATTGCGACTTCGATACTCTCTTGATAGCTGAGAAAAGGCAGATCGCACACCACTAAAGCGCGTTTTGTACCGCGACAAACGGCGGCGGTATGATGGAGCATTTCATCAAGAGTAACGGGTAGGGTATTTTCATAACCTAGCGCCACCATTGCCAAGGAATCCCCCACCAGAATAATATCAATCCCCGCATCGTCAAGAAGGCCGGCGATCGCATAATCCCAAGCTGTCAAGGCCACGATTGTTCGCCCTTGTTGTTTCCACTCAATCAATTGTCGCGTTGTAACTGGCATTGCAATTATTAATTATTAATTATTAATCAATCAATCGCCTTAATAATTATTGGGAGGGTTGCGGATAAAGGCGAGATGAGGACGAACTAAACCCGAGGTTTGACTAATCCATGCTAAACCTTCCGAGGTGCCGACCCAGAGTTTATTTCCCGTGTCAGGAGAGAGGGATAGAATACGACTGGAGGGGAGATCGGGGATTTCTCCGATTATTTTACCGGTTTGAGCATCAAGATGGTATAAGCCGTTTTCCGTACCCACCCAAACGCGACCATTTTGGGCAAAGCGAATTGAGGTGACGCTGCGCCCTGCAAACTCAGGAATTGAGCGGATAATCCGCCGTTGTAGGGGGTCAATTTCCAACAAACCTGCTATTGTTCCCACCCAGATCGTCTCGTTGGGAGAAGTCGCAAGAGCTTGTACAATTCCTCCGGGTAGATTGGTCATGCGACCGATGGGATAGGCGCTGGCGGTATTGATTCGTACTAATCCTTCTAATGTACCCACCCAGAGTTGCCCCTCAGAGTCGAGGGTAAGGGCGTTCGCGCTGACTCCAGGTAAATCTTGCAATGTGGTCATCAAAAAGCCGCGATCGGGGCTAATGAGGGCAATGCCGCGATCGGTTCCTGCCCAAAGATAACCGCGATTGTCGATGAGGAGGGATAAAATTCGATTGGAGGGTAGCCGGAAACTATAAGCGGTCAATTCGTTACTACGGGGATCGATGCGAACTAAACCGCGATAACTGCCGCCCCAAATACGTCCTGAGCGATCGGAGGTCAAGCTGGAAAGGGTATAATCGGGCAAACTGGTGCGGGCAACGATCGCGCCAGTATTGGGGTTAATACGGGTTAAACCCATCCAGGTTCCTACCCATAAGTCTCCGGTATAGTCTTGTTGCAGGGCAGTAACGCGAAAATCGCGATCGCTTTCTCGTTCATTCTGGGGTTGCGATCGCGGGGGGGCAGGTGGGGGCGCATTTCTGGGAAATGTAGGGGCATTTCGCGCTTCTGGCAACCATTGAGCCACAACAATACTCGGGTGTAAAGATAATAACCCTACGCCCAAAATAGTCCCGATTGTTCTCGTCCAAGAAGCCATAATCATTAATTATCAATTAGCAATTATCAATGCGATCGCAGTGGTGTTGCCCGAGATAATTTCATTGTAAGGGTTTGGAGACCAAACGGTAGATAAGGGTTTGGAGACCAAACGGTAGGTAAGGGTTTGGAGACCAAACGGTAGGTAAGGGTTTGGAGACCAAACGGTAGGTAAGGGTTTGGAGACCAAACGGTAGATAAGGGTTTGGAGACCAAACCCCTACGGTTGTTGATTATTCATGGTTAAAAGTCCTTGTGTGGGGCTGAATAAGAAGGCAAGAATAAATAAACTTGTTGCCACTAAAACGATCGCGGGACCGGAAGGCAAGTTATAAAAGTAACTAATATACATTCCGCTAATACTGGAAATGATGCCAAAACCAACTCCCAATAACATCATTTGATGCAAGCGGGTGACTAATAAATAAGCGGTTGCTGCGGGAGTAATTAACAAAGAAAGCACTAAAATAACTCCTACTGCTTTCAAACTGGCAACAATGGTCATCCCAATGAGAATCATTAAGCTAAAATCAAGAATATTAACGGGTAAGCCAACTGCTTGCGCGCCGAGTTTATCAAAGGTATAAAAAAGAAGTTCTTTATAGAGTAAAATAACGATTGCTAAAACAATAAAAGCAATAATGGAGGTATCGCGAACATCTCCCAGGGTCACGCCGAGAATATTGCCGAAAAGAAAGTGATTGAGGTCGATTTTATTATCTTTTTGGACAATTGTAATTAAAGTAATTCCCAATGCAAAGAAGGCTGAAAAAACAATTCCCATAGCCGCATCTTCTTTGATTTGCGATCGCGTGCGAATGATGTTAATAAAAACTGTACTGAGAATCCCCGCAATAAATGCGCCGATGAAAATATTGGCACCTAAAATAAAGGCGATCGCCAGTCCAGGTAAAACAGAATGACTGATAGCATCTCCCAATAAGGCGAGACGCTGTACCATTAAGTAGCATCCCACAACCGCGCAAATAATCCCGACGATGACAGCAACGATTAGCGATCGCTGCATGAAACCATATTGTAAAGGTTCGATTAGAGCATTTAACATTTAATTAATTTAATTTAATTCAATTCCAAATTAAGCTGCAAAACTAACAGATTCTTCAGAAAAGAAAGTTACTCGTCCACCATAAGCACGATATAAGTTCTCTTCCTGTAAAACAGTTTGCCTTTGTCCTACGGAAATTAATTCTTTATTCAACAAAATTAGATCGTCAAAATTAGTAATTGATTCGCCTAAATCGTGATTCACCACTAACACTATATTTCCTGCATCGGCTAACTCGCGAAAAATAGTAAATAAAATTGCTTCCGTTTTGCGATCGACTCCCACAAAGGGTTCATCAAAAAAGAAAACTTCTGCTTCCTGTGCTAAAGAACGTGCTAAGAAAACACGCTGTTGTTGTCCTCCCGATAACTGTCCGATGGGACGATTTTTAAACTCTAGCATTCCTACTCGCGCAAGTGCTTCTTTTGCAAGACGGTGACTCACTACGGAAAAACGGCGAAATAAGCCCGTTTTTTTAACCCGTCCCATCATCACTACATCCCACACCGTCGCGGGATAACTCCAGTCAATTTGCGTCCGTTGGGGAACATAAGCCACTCGATCCAACTGTTCCTGCAAAGCGCGATCGCCATACATGACAGGTTTCCCAATGGCTGGAATTAACCCTAACATCGCCTTCAATAATGTGCTTTTTCCTGCACCATTGGGACCGATCGCCGCCGTCAGTCGTCCCGGTTGCAGGTCGAGGCTAATTCCCTGTAAGGCTTCTAGGGTGCGATATTTCACCCCTAAATCTCGTATCGCGATCGCGTTTGTTCCGTCCATTTTTTCCCTCCTATTTGGTCGCGTATGGGGCGCAATTAAGCAATTCAGGGCGCAAGCCGCAATTCAGGGCGCAAGCCGCAATTCAGGGCGCAAGCGTTGCGCCCCTACAGTTACTCTAGCAAAAAATGAAAAGAATATGATATAGATTATGAAAGAAATATGATAAAGATTATGATGACTCGCATTTTAAGCAAAAGAGTTCAACGGTGGGCGATCGCCATTGTTGCGATCGGGGTTGCGATCGCCAGTTGCGATGTGCAGAAGACGGAAGAGGAAAGCGATCGCCCGCAAGTTGTCGCAACCAGTACCATTATTGCTGATTTAACTAAGAAGGTGGGAGGAGACGAGATTGAACTGGTTAGCATTCTCAAACCTGGCAATGATCCTCACCTTTATGAACCCGTCCCCCAAGATACGATCGCCCTAGAACGTGCCGATCTCATCCTCTATAATGGATATAACCTCGAACCTGCCCTCATTCGCCTCTTGCAAGGAACGGGTATTCAAGCCGAAAAAGTTGCCGTTGGGGAAAAAGTTAGTCCTCTCAAAAATACCAATTATGGTAAAAACACCCCCGATCCTCACGTTTGGGGCGATGCTGAAAATGGTATTATTATGCTGGAGGCGATCCGAGATGCGCTGATCGAACTATCTCCAGGCGATCGCCAACAATTCGAGGAAAATGCCGAACAAGTGCGAGAATCTTTACAACAATTGGATGTTTGGATCATCGCGCAGATCGCCACCATTCCCCCAGAAAACCGCAAACTCGTCACCACTCACGATGCTTTTGAATATTATGCCCGCGCTTACGGGTTGGAAGTGACAGGGACTTTAATCGGCATGAGTACAGAAGAACAGCCCAGCGCTCAAACTGTAAAAACTCTCTCAGATGAGATTAAAATGGCTGGCATCCCGGCCATTTTTGCCGAAACGACAATTAACCCCACTTTGATTAAAACTGTAGCACAGGAAGCCGGAGTTAAATTAGGCGATCGCGAACTCTATTCCGACTCTATTGGTATCCCTGACAGCGAAGGAGATAGCTATGTGAAAATGCTGGCAGCCAATACTCGTACTATTGTGGAAGCATTGGGAGGGCAATATGTTCCTTGGCAACAATAGAAAGCGATAATTTAATTTACAGTCACTCGAAAGCGAACAAAACCAACATTCTCCGAAGCCGTATTAGAGAGAGATAGCCCTTCAACGACAACGGAACCATTAGGGTTATTAGCATTAGGACAAGCATCGATCGCCACGGGAGTTAAAGCGGTAAAAAATTTCCCTGCATCCGTATCAAGGGCATTATTAGTCTGGGATGCTTCGCTACTCCCTTGCCGCAAGAGAATGCCACGGCCACTCCCATAAGTATCATTCACAAAAGTTGTTTCTTGAGGAACGGGATCGCAGATATTAACATTAGCTAGAGTAGCATCACCATCAGAAAGGAGATAAAGCGTATATTCAACCTCATCGCCACTGGTTAGAGGGGTACTCTGAGGTAAATTAATAATACCAATAGGAGAAAGACTGCTCCACCCCGCAGCATTATCATTAGTCGTACTGGAATCATCCACAAAACTAGAAAAATCAACCCCCGCGATCGCGCTGCCATTGCGGGTAATATTAGTAATGCGTTTGACAATGCGTAAGTTGCCGTTACTTCCTGCTGTTGTTGTCCCGTCACTAATCGCAAAAGTACCCTCAAGGGCAGGGAAAAGCGGAAAATTCACCCAAGTATCAATTCCTCGAATATCACCAAACCTACTGCTCCAAGAATGAGCGCCTCCAGCACTGCTTGTTCCTAAAAGTGAGAAACGAGGATTTGGGGGTGTTCCCCCGACGGAACAATTGAGGGTAGAATTTCCGGTTTCTCCAGAGGCACAGAGGGTATAATTTGTACCGGTATTGGAATCATCGTAATAAATGTTAAAGGGGTCAGGGGGAGCAGTTGTCGGGCTGAGACGTTGAATAATCAGACCATTAGGATTATTTTCGGGATCGAACATAGGAAAGTGAACTTCCCCATAAGAATTTACCAGTTCTGTTTTATAAGTAACATCACTTGCCGGAACAATATCGCCATTACTATCTAAACCATCCCAAGTTACGATATTTGTTCCCGAAGGCGATCGACCGATGAGAATGCGATCGTTACCATCTCCCAAGATGTCATTTTGGTTGAGATCGAGGATGATGGTATAGGTTCCGGTAGTGCCGTTATTGGTAAAAGTAAACTCTCCTCCCGCAGGGGAAGTTAAACCTAGTCCCGATGTTCCATTTACCCCTCTAAATTGAAAATTGCTGGGGGGAGAGGGAATAATCGCTGCTTGGTATAAAAATGTCATTGTACCGTTTGGCAGCCTAGCTGAATTGGGCATTGAGGTATCGGGAGGGTTAATAAACAATTTCTGGGTGATATCATCGGATGTATCGGCAGCAGAAGGCAGGTGAATAGAAAATCCTGGAGGAATTGTACCAGGATTGCTCCCCGCAAATTGCAGCGATCGAAAAATGGGTTCGCTATTCGAGTCCCGAAAGCCTTTATTGTTGGCAAAAAAGATGAATCCAAAGGGATCGATGCCATTGAGATTGATTTGGTATTGAAACCCTTGATCGGTTAAAACTACTACTTCTGAATTGAGCGATCGCCCATTAGACCCCATGTTCCAAGGAAAATAGTTAGCATAAACCCGTCCGCTTTGTGCAACTCCTCCATTGGTCACGGTGATATCCCATGCAGTGACAAAACCATCATTACTATCTTGGGTTGGCCAATTATTACTGGCGGCGATCGCGGTAGGATTTGCGGCTGCACTCCCTACCGCCGTTGGGTTAGGGCTGATAAAATCAATCTCCCAAATTCCTTCTTGACCCGCACCTACCATCACAGTACAAGGAGTATAACTCTTGCTTGTTTCTTGAGTGCGATTGGCAATTTGACAGCCCGTAGTAAACGTTCCCGAAGCTCCATCGGGGGCGCGATAATTAATGGCCGCCGAACCAAAACCGAGGGCAGAAGAGGCAAGATCAATATCTTCTCCCCCTCGGGCAAATACTTTAATGGAGGTGCGAAAAGGAACCCCTCCCGAAACATCGTTGGTGTAATTTAAGAAAGGGCGATCGCCACCATTGGCAGTTAATTCTAGGCTTCCTTCCGATCGCGCTGGACTGTTCCAAAAGGCAACAGGCAGAAGGCAACAGGCAACAAGAAGCGTTTTAATTGATAATTGATAATTGTTCATTGATAATTGAAAATGGTTGCATTGAGGGCGGGTTCTGAGGTGCCGTAGTTGGGGTGAGTCGCGATCGCGCTGATGCGTTCTCCAGGTCTTAAATTAGTTAGGGAAATGGCAAATTTCCCCTCTTCATTGGTAGATACAGAAGCAAGAGGAACATTTAAGGGTCCCGCGAGGTTGACCTCGTTCGGTTCTTCTAAGACCCGGTATAGGTCCACCCGAGTGCCGGATTCTGCCTTTCCCGAGACGTTAACCGCACCGGAAGGAAAGCGAAAAAATTCTCGGCTGTCAAAACGCGGTGCATTGATGCCATAATTAGCAGCTTGACGGCGGCGATGGTGTTCTGTGAGGATGGGATTAATGCCGTCACCATTGTGGTAGTTCTGCACTCCCGATCGCTGTTGGGAAATGAGATCGATACTCAATCCCTTGACATTGGTAAATTGATTATCGGTCATAAAAACCCGTTCGGAGTTGGGGACAGCAGCAACAACAATTCCCGCACCAGGATGATTGCGAATTTGGTTATTTCTGACGAGGCGATCGCTTCCCATAAGAAAGATTGCCGCACGGCGAAAACGTTTACTATTATCAGAGATTAAATTATCTTCGATCGCAATTTTGCCTTCTGGTTTAAACGCATAGATGCCACTTCCGGCATTATTTTGAATTTGATTCCCCGCGATCGCGCTGTTGTGAATTTCCCCTTCTAAACGAATCCCATCGGGCATTCCTGCAAAGCCATTATTGGCGATAATATTGTTCTCAATGAGCAAATTATTAGCACGAATCCCCGTGATAATACCGCTTCCCTGCACTCCTTCGATACGATTGCGAATAATACTGGTGCCATTACTATTGAACACATAAATCCCAAAAGCCGATTGACGATCCCCCCTGCCCCCCTTACTAAGGGGGGAGTCGATCTTACTAAGGGGGGTGTCGATCTTACTAAGGGGGGAATCGATCGCCGAACCCAACCAATTATCCTCAATCGTATATCTTTGGGAGCGCGATCGCCATTCTCTAAAGGAAATTCCCAGTCGTTAGATCGCGGTAACTGGGTATCTATGCGAGGGAAGGGATGGGAAATGAAAATGTCGGCGATCGGGGTTCTTTCTGTTGCGGTAGAAGTAGCATTAAAACCGTATAGATGCAAACCGCGAATGGTGATGCGATCGCCAGTTATTGTCAAACCCCGCATAATTTCCCTTCCTGATGCTGGGGTAATGCGAACAATAGGCTGAGGAATGGGAGTATTTCGCACATATCCAGGTTGAGTTGTGCCGTCGATCGCCACCGATCGCGCAATTTCCGGTAAAGGAGATTGTAGTTCAATTTGGGTGCGATCGCCTGGCAAATTAAAAACAATACGGGGGCGATCGAATAAAGATAAAGCTGGTAATGTTTGCACTAAAGTACGCTCTTGAGGGGATAATGCTTCAAGAGATAAGGTGCCATTGGTTAGCGCGATCGCCTCTCTGAGGGTTATTTCCTCGTCAGGTTGTAGGCGATCGGCACTACTATTGACCGTGATGAGTTGTTTGTTCGTTGCTATTTGTTGTTTGTTTGCTAATCCATTTTCAACATTAATTAACCCAAAAACAGCTAACCCAAAACCGAAAAATCTATTCATTTAGCACTTCCTCCTGTTGCAAGGGTGTAACGCTTTGTCGTCCAAACCCGTTAAAGAGTTCGTTCACTTTCATCGTCACCCCAAAAAATACGCCATTATTGGAACGATAGCCGCTAAAGTCTGCATCATCGACATTCCCGAAAACATAGCCAACTCCTAAACGGACATCGGGGGTGAGATAGTAACCCAAATCGACCACCCAGCCAAATTCACTAAAATTAGCCGACGGTTGCCCCAACCAGCGCATCTCCGTGGAAATATCCCACTGATAGCCCAAACGGTAAGTTGCTCGCATTTGTCCCAAATGAATAAAAGTCTCGCTACTAAAATTATCCGACAACTCAGTTAAACTATACCTGAACGCATATTTCCCGTAAAACTCCCAACGCCAATTAGGAGCGTAAATCGCCTCAACCCCAAAGAGATGATCCCGATATCCGGTACCGCTACTAAAAAGCAAAGTATCGGGAACTGTAGAGGGATTATAACGGTATTCGTAACGCAAGAGAGCATTAAATGCGTCATTTTCTGGATCGCGATAGGCTAAACCCACTTTTAAATGTGCCGTCGGTCCCAAATCTTCCAACAGTTGATTGGCTGCACTGGCTTGCTGAAAGCGCACTAAAGCCGTTAAAGCAGGGGTTATTTTGCCCGCCGCAGCCGCTCGAACTACAGTATTACTCCCTTGGGAATTGTCGCGATGTTCTACCCGCGCAGAAGCCTGAAAATCGGGGTTGAGAGTATATTCAAAACCAACGCTGTAGGACTCTCCTCCCGATATATTCAGGGAAGATCCGCTTTGTCCCGTGGCAAAGGGCTGAGAAAAGCGAAAACCCGAGGCGGTTTGACTGGAGATTTCTGTGAGAATGCGTTCGTAACCTACATCTACGTGAAAACCGGGGGAAAGAGTCCAACGATGATGCAAACCGATCGCCTCTTCTCCTCGCATCCCATTTTGGCCGCCAACGAGGGCATAACGGCTGGTAATAGTTGTATCTTCCCCGATTTGGCGTTCCATCGCCGTACTGAGGCTGGTGATAGAATTATCTCCTAAGAGTCCTCCATTGAAGAATTGGTGGGCAAATTGCAAGGTTGTACCGGGCTGCATCTCCCATTCCAAGCCTAATGTAGTCCGGTTGGGATAAATTGGGTCGCTGCTGTTGTTTAAATTAAGTTCATTTTGCCCTCGAAAAGCAAGGGTTTCGGTGATGGGGATGCGTACTCCCGTGACGATTTGCGAGGCACTACTATTGAAGGTGTCTTCGATGCGATCGCCCCTAGTACGATTAACATAGTCTAAATTTGCTGTCACTTCCCCCAATTGTTGTTGAACTCCTACCCGCACTTCTGTAAGGTCGTTGTTAACGCGATCGCCGGAGGGGTCTTCACTTCTGGCACTGAGGAGGTCAAATTGGGGGTTAAAGGGATCAAACAGGGTGGTGCGAACTTCTGGTGCAAATCCGAAGTTTTCCTCGTAGTCGTAACTGGCACTTAAAAGAGTCGTGGGGCTAACTTGGGCGGAAACTGAGGCACCGTAGCTGGTTTGACCTGGAACAAAGGAAGAAGTTGCTGTATTGTTAAAATCTTCCTCAACGGATTGATAATATGCCTCTGTGCGAACAGTTGGGGAGATATTTCCGGTAAAACGCAGGCGATAAGCGGAGTCTGACTCGTCGGCTTCGAGGGAGGAGGTTTTATCGCTGAAGGCATATTCGCCAACAATTGCGGCGTGAGGAGAGAGGGAGATGAGAAAATCGGCACTATAAAGTTTATAGTCGATCGCCCCTTGGTCTTCTTGCCAATAGGAGAAGGCTAACCATGAGGGGGTTTCAAAGTCGTGAGAAAAGTTATATTGGGCGCGACCTGCTAAAATGCTAGTTTCAGATCCCCCTTCATATTGGTAAGTTGCAACGATTTTACGGGACAGACTATTGACATAGGGATCGAAATTGAGGGCTTGTATGGGACGACGGAACAGGATTGTACCGCGATCGTAGTCGATTTCGTAGTCTTGTCCGCGACTGAGACGTTCTGTTTCAACAATCCTGCCAGGGCGATTGACTTCTTCGCTTTCAATGATAATGCTTTCGCTTCCTTCCACAAGAAGGCGATGGGAGAGAAAATAGTAACCGCTAGTACCGTCGGGGGCAATAGTATCTCGTTGAAAACCCTCTACGTCGGGACTATAGAGGGCGCTAATTTGTAAATCTCCGACGCTAATATTGCTTTTAAAGCCGTGGAGTTGGCGAGTTTGGGCAGAAAACACCTGAGAGGGGCGATCGAACTCGCTGCTGGTGTAATCTCCCCACATCAAGTAATCCGGTTCCGCGCCAATAGTGGGGGAAGTGCGTTCCAAACGGAGGTAAACACTATCAATGGAAGGGGTGATATAATCAACCGTCGAACTATCGCCATAAACGGGATATTGCTGTTCGCACATTTGCGGACCGCGAAAAAGGCGAGTAATACCGTCGCAAGTTTGATTGAGAGGGCGATCGCTATTATAAGCGGCAGTGACTAACCATTCTCCCACGGCACCGATCGCAAAGAAAGCGGCATCTAAATCGACTTGTACTCCTTCATCGAGGGTATAAGGTGCCAGAAAATCCCGTCGCGATCCCCAAAAATCCGTCCCACTGGTCCCGATCCGCAGATCGACGACTCCCGACACCAAAGAAGGGCGCAAATGCGTTACAAACTCTACCTGAGTAAAGGTTTCTAATACTGTTCCCTGTTGCCTTTCCCCCATTTCCTGTTCCCTATCTAATGCTGCACGAATCTGCACTTTTTGCGCTTGAATGTCCGATCGCAGTCTGGCTCGAAAGCTGCCATCTCGTGCTAAAACTTGAAAACCGGGGCGATCGGGATCGCGATCGCTGTCGATGAATTCTCCGGCACTGGCGGTTAAAGTCACTAAAGTTTCTCCCGTTAAAGGATCGCCGTTTTCATCGCTAATTTTTCCCTCAAAAACGAGGGTAGAACGTCCATCGGCGGGAAGGCGCGGATCGCCAACGGGCTTTATTTCTAGGGCGATCTGGGGTTGTTCGACGGTGACGCGAACAATGGTCGGATCGGCATTATTGGCGGAAACGGCGATCGCATTATTGCCC
This sequence comes from Spirulina sp. 06S082, assembly GCF_034932145.1. NCBI lineage: Bacteria > Bacillati > Cyanobacteriota > Cyanophyceae > Spirulinales > Spirulinaceae > Spirulina > Spirulina sp. 06S082. The sequence goes on from NZ_JAYGHV010000149.1 coordinate 15,929, forward strand.
ACTTTTAGGGGGATATTGTACCAAATTTGAATCGCTAAATTTTGGCTTTCATCTCGTTCCAAAGTCGTAATGGTATCGCGATCGAGGGGTTTCCCGTTGATGCGAATGGTTACTTCACTCTCGGCATGATATTGCAAAATTAAGTGAGTTGAATTTTCTCGCGTCTTTCCTGGTATAGGGGAGAGAATGCGAACTTCATCGGGGGACAGTTTTTCATTGGGTACATTTTCTAATACAGCGCGAGGACTATCTCCAGGTTGCAAGTCTGCCAAAAATTCAAGTTCTGGAGTTGCGGCTAAAGTGGATTGAAAGGCGCTATTTACGCTCAATAACGCCAAAGAAATCAAGCCGAGAGAACAAAGTTTTAATTTCATCATTTTTGTCTCCCTTGTTGGGAATATTGTTGAGTGTTTTTAGATGCACCCTGATGCAAAAATGAAGGATCGGAGATGAAAGATAAACGATCTTTTTCTTCCCTGCTTCCCCTAATTTCTTCTCCTGAAGCTGGAGTGACGGCAAAATTCATGCGTACCAATCCTCCTGGTGCCAAACGAACAAGACGAGATTGGCTGTTGCGTTCGATAAAATAAAGATTTGGGGCGAGGGTATAACCTGGTAAACTGCTTAAATCTAACGTGCCGCTACGATTCCCCGATACGACATTGGCAAGGGAAAATAGTCCCTCTGCATCTGTTGTAATGCGATTGCCATCATCCATAAAAATAACCGCATTAGGAACACCAGGTTCGCCCTTTTGCTGTTCCCCATCAAAGTTTTTATCCACAAAAACTCGTCCGATAATTGTACCGCAATCGGATAAAATACCATCGCGAATTCTAACTAAAAAACTGGCTAAATTACTGCGGGTTTCTTGTGCCGTATTTCTGCCATCTCCGCGCACTGCATCGGGTGTCACAACAGCAGCATAGATAACATTGAGAGTTTGTCCTGGAGACAGACTGGGATAAGTAAAGAAAAGAGTACGGTTTTCGTTAGAAACTCCTGATAAACTAACAGAAGTTGTACTACTATTTTCAAATACTGCTGCTTGTACGGATTCAGGAAGAAAATTTAAACCCAGGGGTAAATTGTCGGCGATCGCAACATCTGTCGCTGTTGTTGTTCCTGTATTGTTGAGAGCAAGGCGATAAATAACCGTATCTCCAGGTTCTGCGGCAGCGCGATCGGCTGTTTTGAGCAGTTCTAGGCGGGTTTCTTCGACAAAGAAAGAAGTCGAGTTTGAAGTTATCGTACCACTTAAATTTCCCCCCGTACTAAAACCGCGATTGGTGACTTCTTGAGCCAAAAGGCGATCGCCCAATAAGCTACTAACAAAAAAGCTACTCAGGAAAAGGAAAAGAATGTAAGCGTGTAGATATTTTTTTTTCTTGTTCTTTGGGGAGAATAAGAGATGAGAGCAAAGAGGTGCGATCGTGAAGAAGTTCTCTAATTTACCTTTTAATGCTGGCCTCGGCAAATCCATTGTGTTGTCGTCCTTTAACGGAAGCTATTATTGGGTCGATTATCATGCACACCTCAATTATTAGTACGATCGTCCCTGAAAATCTTTTTTTTGAGATCGGTAAAGTTTTCCCTGAGAGAAAAATCTCAATTCCATCATAAGCAAAGAAAATATTTCTGGCAACTGTTGGGGAAAGAAAATCGGAAAATATAGATTTATCTCGATACAATGTTGCTGAGGCAAAGTCTATATAAATGTTACTTTGTTCTACTGAAAAACTCACATTTATATAATAAGTTTGATTTGTTGAATTTCTCTAGAACTCCGATAAAAGCAAAAAGCGGTAGGCTTTCTGTTTCTCAAAATCTCTCATCTCATTAAAAGAGGATTATTTAAAAGAGCATATTATGGTAACAGAAATTTTGCTTTTTATAGAATTTCAAGGATAGAGAAATTGCGATCGCAGAGTAATGAATTGCAGAAAATAATGCAATGGGACTGAGTATTTTTTCTTAACAAGTTCAAGGCGTTGGAGAATGCGTAATGTTTAAGCTGGAACTGGCACAGTTTTAAATCTCAAGTAGTGTACAAGTAAACGAATCGAATACTTCAACATCGTTAGAGATTTAGAGTAACAGAGAGTTTTTCAGTAACATACCAAAAACTATGCCAAAACTGAAT
>NZ_JAYGHV010000150.1:0-17730 GCF_034932145.1 Spirulina sp. 06S082
CATTCGCTATATTGGCAAATGTCTGAATTTTTAAAAAACAGACGAGCCTAGAAACAAGCCCCCATCGTCTAGAGGCCTAGGACACCTCCCTTTCACGGAGGCGACAGGGCTTCGAATTCCCTTGGGGGTATTAAGAAGCGCAAGATTTAGGGTCTTGCGCTTTTTTTATGGTGCTTTTTTGCAATACTTTTCTAATTATTTTGCAGAAACCTACAGGGGATCGATAAGAATTGATAAGTTTTCTGGCCGTTCTGGTTTTTCGATATAATGGTTTCTCATAAAATATCACTTTTTTTGTTTCAAAAATGGCGAAAAGATTTTATTCTCTAGTTCGCAGAAAAAACTCGCACTGGTGAAAATATCAATTCCGTTTTTCGAGAGCAATTTCACACAAAAATCATAATTTTTTTAAAAGTACAAACAAAAGAGAAGTGATAAATCATCACTAATTTTTAGTGCCAAACTTTCATTGACTTTATGGGAGGAAAAAATGTTTCTGCAAGATTTTATAACAAGCAGCGATCGCACAGAAGATTTAAAAAAAGCAGTTTGTCTATTACAAGCAACTATCGATCTCACCGAAGATGGCATTTTTGCGGTGGATAGCACTGGCAAAAATATGATTTTCAATCAAAAGCTAATTGAAATGTGGGAGATTTCCAAAAAGAATCTTGAAAATGGTGAAGAAGTTAATCCAATTAATCTCATTGGTAAAAAAGTCAAGAATTCTAAATTTTGGTTCAATTGTCTTAGAAATGCACTGAACAATCCTCAATCAACAAGTATAGATACATTTTATCTCAAGAATGGGAAAATTTTTAAAACCTCAAGTCAACCTTTATATCTTGATAATGAAATTGTTGGGAGAACATGGAAATTCAGAGATATAACCGAGGAAGAAATTGCTCAAATTAACTCAAAACAAAAACGTCTCATCTCCCAAATTTCTCAACGCATTCGCGAGTCCTTAAAATTGGATGATATTTTAACAATAACCGCTAATGAAGTCCGAAATTTCTTGCAAACCGATCGCGTCGTTCTTTATGAAATCAAATCCGATGGTCGAGGTAAAATTGCGGTAGAATCAGTGGGATTAGGTTGGCGATCGATACTGGGTGCAGATATTTACGATCCTTGTTTTGGAGAAAAATATATTCAAGTCTATCGTCAAGGGAGAACCAGTAGCATTGATGACATTTATACGGCGAAGATTCAACCTTGTCATGCTGAATTATTGCAACAGTTTCAAGTTCGCTCAAATCTCGTTGTTCCCATTTTACAAGGAGATAAATTATGGGGGTTATTAATTGCTCATCACTGTCGCGATCGCCGTAATTGGAAACTTTTAGAAATTGAGCTTTTACAAGACTTATCAGTTCATGTGGCGATCGCCATCCAACAGGCAATTTTATTTGCAAAATTAGAAAAAACAAACCAAGAATTAGAGCGTATTGCTGCTATTGACGAACTGACTCAAATTGCCAATCGTCGAAAATTGGAGCATTATCTTCACCAACAATGGCACTATGCAAAAGAGAAAAAACTCTATTTATCTCTAATTCTTTGCGATGTAGATTATTTTAAATATTATAATGATACTTACGGACATCAAGCCGGTGATGATTGCTTACAACAAGTTGCACAATTTTTAGCAGAGATCGCGAGAAATACAGATGCTCTTGTTGCTCGGTATGGTGGCGAAGAATTTGCCCTTGTATTGCCTAATATTGCCGCAAAGGAAGCGATTAAAATCGCTGAAGATATTCGGAAAGGTTTAGCTGAATTAAAATTAGTTCATGCTCGTTCTTCTGTGAGTGAGTATGTTACAATGAGCATGGGAGTTTTTTGTTTAATTCCTACTGAAACAATGTTAGAATCGGAGTTAGTGGCTCGAGCGGATGAAGCATTATACCAAGCTAAACAGAAAGGACGCGATCGCGCTGTTCTCTGGCAAAAATAAGCGATTGAGATTAATTATTTCTCAGTTCTCTAATGCTGTATTTTTTGGTTCTCTAGTTGCTAAAATAGGATGGTGCGTGACGCTAACACTCATCAATCCTACTATTTTTGCAATTATTTCGTTAATTGCCGTTAATGCAGAAGTTAATGCAGAAGAAGAAGTTATTTGTCCAGCAGAACTTCCTCAAGCAATTGAAGCAATTATCAATAGTCCTGAATTTGAGCGATCGCGTTGGGGAATTCTCGTAGAACCTCTTAATGTTAGTTCTCTTAATTCTAATCCAGAGTTATATGCCCTTAATGCTCGTTCTTACTTTGTCCCAGCTTCTAATACAAAAATCTTAACAACGGCTGCGGTTTTACACAAATTAGGAGCAGATTATCGCATTCGGACTCCCATTTATATTACCGGAAATCCACCCAACTTAACGCGCTTGTATTTAGCGGGACAAGGAGATCCAAGTTTAACACGTCAAACCTTACAACAACTCGCGCGACAATTGCGCGATCGCGGGGTTGAAACCATTTCTGAATTAATCGTTGAAGATCGTTCATTATCCCACGGGATTCGACATCCAACATGGGAAAATTACGATCTTAATTTTTACTATGGTGCAGCAGTCAATCGTTTGATTTTGAACGAAAATACCTTCAATTTAACACTATATCCGCAACAACCAGGACAGCCTTTGAGATTAGAATGGGATGATGCGATCGCCGCACGACAATGGCAATTTAATAATCAAACCCAAACCGGCGAATTAGATACTGATTATACCGTTGATATTACCGGAACTTTAGGAACACCTATTCTTAATCTGACCGGACAGCTTGCAGTGAATGCCAATTCAGATCCTTGGGCAATGGCTATTTTAAATCCTTCACAATATTTTCTCGATACTTTTCATACTGTACTAGAGATAGAATCTATTGCGATCGCCAGCGCAAAAATCCGCGATCGCCCTCAAATTCAGAAAACAAAACGAGAAATTGCCAACATTGAATCTCCTCCCATCGCAGATTTAATTCGCGATACCAATCAACCCAGTAATAATCTTTATGCGGAAGCACTCTTACAGCTTTTAGGAGAAAATGCTCTCAGTTCCCCTTTAAATGCGCTAGAAGCAGCCTTAAACGATTTAGGAGTAGATCCCCATAGCTATCAACTCACCGACGGTTCTGGGCTTTCTAGGCACAATTTCCTCAGTCCCGAAGCGATCGTGCAAACCTTACAAGGAATAGCGCGATCGCCTCAAGGGGAAATTTACCGCGCTTCTTTACCCGTTGCGGGAGTTAGCGGAACCTTAAGAAATCGCTTTCAAAATACTTCGGTTCAAGAGATGATGCAAGCCAAAACTGGAACGATGACAGGAGTTTCTACCCTTTCAGGTTACTTAGAAGTTCCTGAATATCAACCCTTAGTTTTTAGTATTATGCTCAATCATGCCGATCGCTCAGTTCGAGAACAACGAGAAGCCATTGATAAAATTGTTTTGGCCTTGAGGAAATTACAATTTTGTAGTTATTAAACAGAATTAAATATAACGCATTTCCTTCCTAAATGAGCGAAATGCTGCACGCTGTCCGATTTTCTTGCTTTTTTCGATATAATCGGGAATTTCCGCGATCGGCAAAAACGAGAAAGTGAGAGAACGATCGCACTTCTGGTATTTGCCCTCAATTAACTGATAAACTTGTAATTCTCCGTCAGAATATCGCCAAATTTCTGGGATACCGAATGCCTCATAAATGCTAAACTTATCGAGGGAAGAATGTTCGTAATCTGCCTCGATCGCCAAATCGGGAGGAGGATCTTCAAGTAAATTAATAATTGTTTTTCCTCTAACTTCTTCCTCACTATCAATATAAAAGCAGGCATCAGGCTCAATTGCAAAACCCAAATCTTCTCGTTCGAGGGTTACAGATCCGAGTTTTCTCAATTCTATTTCCAGTTCATCAGCAACAATCTCAACCAAACTTTCGAGGAAACCTTTAAGTTCTTCGTGAATTAAATGTGGCATTCTGAGTTCTAATAGTTCTCGATGGTAAGCAATTCGCCAAGCACGATCTTCTCCCACATCACGCATTAGGGCTTTGTAGGTTGGCCAGCTTATTCCTTGTAGGGGAAAAACCAACTCGGTGGCGATCGCTGGAGACTCTGGAACTGGTTTTTCAACCATACCGAATTACCTCTTTTAGGATAGCAAAATGAGTGACATTTAAACACATAAACTTTTTTTAGAGGTCAAAGCTACTGATTACAAGGCATTTTACAGACTGATGCGTAAGTTCTGTCACTGTCACAATAACCTACTTTCCTAAAACGAAGTTAACCAACTTACCAGGAATGACAATAATTTTTTTAATTTCTTTTCCTTCTAGATAAGGTTGTACTTTATCGGAAGTTTTAGCAAAGGTTTCTAATTCTTCCTTTGTTGCACTTGCAGGGACTTGAATCACTGCTCGTTTTTTGCCCATCACTTGGACAACTAGCGCAATTTCATCAACTTCCAAAGCAGTCGGATCGTGCTTCCTCCATGCTTGTTGATGAATAGAATCTTTTCCACCAATTTTCTGCCATAATTCCTCAGCTAAATGAGGGGAAAAAGGTGCAAGTAAAATGAGCAAAGTTTGGATGCCTTCCTCATAAATTGAAGAATTCTTACACTGGGCATCATTTAAGGCATTACTGAGTTTCATCATCTCAGAAACTGCTGTATTAAATTGATAGTCTCCCTCTAAATCTTCCGAGACTTCCTTAATTGCGGTATGAATCGCGCGACGTAAATCTTTTTCTTCCTTAGAAAGCTCTTGATTCCTTTTAGAAGTCTCTTTATTATTAGCATATTCATCTACTAAACGCCAAATGCGATTTAAGAAGCGAAATTGACCTTCAACATCTGCATCATCCCATTCTAAATCCTTTTCAGGAGGCGCTTTAAATAAGATAAACATCCGCGCTGTATCTGCACCATATTTCCCTAAAACAACCTTCGGATCGACCCCATTATATTTCGATTTGGACATCTTTTCATAGAAAGAAACCAAAGGTTCTCCCGTATCTGGATCGCGAGGATTTTCGGGGTTAACTTGTACGGAAGGAACGTATTTTCGTGTTTTGGGATTCTTGTAGGTGACACCTTGAACCATCCCTTGGGTCAAGAGTTTTTGGAAAGGTTCATCAAACTTTAATAAACCGCGATCGCGCAATACTTTGGTAAAGAAACGAGAATACAATAAATGTAAGATCGCGTGTTCAATTCCCCCCACATATTGATCTACTACCATCCAGTCATTAACCTTCTCTGGATCGAAGACCTTATTTTCATTTTTAGCATCGGTATAGCGCAAGAAATACCACGAAGAATCGATAAAAGTATCCATCGTATCGGTTTCTCTTTTAGCATCTTCATTGCAACTGGGACACTTTACATTCACCCACTCTTCCATCTTCGCCAAAGGAGAAGGACCGCGACCGCTAAAAGAGACATCACTGGGCAATTGTACGGGTAAATCTGCATCGGGAACAGGAACCGCACCGCAACTGGGACAATGAATAATGGGAATAGGAACACCCCAATAACGTTGACGGGAAATCAACCAATCTCGGAGACGATAATTGGACTGTGCTGTGCCTATTTTCTTCTCTTCTAAATACTCAATCACTCGTTTTTTAGCATCTGGGACGCTTAACCCATTCAAAACATCAGAATTATAGAGAATTCCGGTTTGATTATCTGTGAATGCTTCCGACATACCCCCCTTATTAAGGGGGGTGGCTTTAGCCGGGGGGATCTCTTCTGCTGAATTAAGGGGGATATCTTCTGCTGAGAAAACTACTTGTTGAATCTGTAATTTAAACTTAGTTGCAAATTCAAAATCTCGCTGGTCATGCGCCGGAACTGCCATAATAGCACCGGTACCATAATCCATGAGAACGTAGTCAGCAATCCAAATCGGAATTTTGCTATTATTTACAGGATTAATAGCATAACTTCCTGTAAATACCCCCGTTTTTTCGCGAGTGTCATCCGTGCGATCGATTTCGCTTTTATTCGCCGCTTCTTTTTGATAGGTTTCTATGGCTTCTTTCTGTTCTGATGTTGTTAACTTAGGGGCTAAAGGATGCTCTGGAGAAAGTACCATAAATGTAGCTCCCCAAAGGGTATCCGGTCGCGTGGTAAAAATAGGAATGCTATCTCCTGCAACTGTTTTAAACTCTACGTGCGCCCCAACAGACTTGCCGATCCAGTTAGTTTGTAGAGTTTTAACTTTCTCCGGCCAACCCTTTAATTGTTGCAAATCATCGAGTAATTCATCCGCATATTGAGTAATCTTTAAAAACCACTGACGTAACAATTTTCGTTCAACCTTTGCCCCCGATCGCCAGGATCGCCCTTCATTATCTACTTGTTCGTTAGCTAACACGGTTTGATCGAAAGGATCCCAATTTACCGCCGCTTCTTTTTGGTAAGCTAAACCTGCTTCATAGAACTGCAAAAAGAGCCACTGGGTCCATTTATAATAGTCTGGAGAACAGGTCGCAACTTCGCGATCCCAGTCGAGGGAAAGGCCGAGTTGTTTGAGTTGTTCCCGCATTTGGGCAATATTTTCATAAGTCCATTTACTGGGAGGAATGCCGCGATCGATCGCCGCGTTTTCCGCAGGAAGTCCAAAAGCATCCCAACCCATCGGATGTAACACCCGATAGCCTTGCATTCGCTTGAGACGGGCGATAACATCAGTAATGACATAATTGCGGACGTGACCCATGTGCAGGTTTCCCGAGGGATAGGGGAACATGGACAACGCATAAAATTTGGGCTTACTCGGGTCTTCTGAGGTGCGATCGCATCCCATTTCTGCCCAAGTTTGCTGCCATTTTTGCTCTATCTCTGCTGCGTTATATCGGGACTCCACGATTGTCTCTCCTGACTGGGTTGGAAAAGTTGCATTTCCTATTGTAAGGGAATTGGCAAACGGCTGCATTTACATCTTAATTAATATTGCCGTATGTCTAACGACAAAAGTAAAGAGAGCATTGTACAAGATTCTGCCCAAGCCAATTCTACATTAGTCACAACCCAATCTTCAGAGAAATCAGAAGAGAATTCCGATTCTGGAGGTTTTCCCGATGTAGAACCTATTCCTGAAAATGAGTTAATAATATTCGAGTGTGCCAGATCTCTTTTTCGTATTGAGGGCAAGAGTGACAAAAAGGAAAACTAATTGGGCTTACTGGGGTCTTCTGGTGTGCGATCGCATCCCATTTCTGCCCAAGTTTGCTGCTATTTCTGCTCTATCTCTGCTGCGTTATATCGGGACTCCACGACTGTCTCTCCTGCTGGGTTGGAAAAGTTGCATTTCCTATTGTAAGGGAATTGATAAACCTAGTGTTAAATCATAAACCCAACCAACCTCGCAAAGCGCAATCTAGGTGTTCTGCATCTACATTGGCGAGTTTGCCAATTCTTTTGATAACTAAACTTTCCTGAATTGTATATATACCTCGTTTGGCTGCTGTTGCTACATTTAATCCTGCCATCAACCATTCAGACAAAACAAATTCGCCCTCTAGCAGCGATGCTGTTTTACTGGTTAAAGGTACGATTAAAACATCTAGAGAAATATGCGGCGCATTCACTACAACAGCAGGCCGTACTTTTGAACTTGATAAGTCTGAGAATGGGTAGCGAACTAGAATGATGTCATTCTTGGAGTAACTCGACATATACATTATCCTCATTGTTGTCCCATACTATATCTAGTGACTTTTTACTTGCTTCCAACCAAAACTCAGCTTCATTATCAAAGATTTCATTATCAGATAGAATTGTTACCAGAACTTTTGTCCCTTCTGGAAGTTCATCTGATTCTAGAAGTTCAATTTTGCCTTGCCGAACAGTAGCCCAGAGTGTCTTAAGCATTATTATTAATCTCGATATTATTCCATAATAGCCCTTAATGAAAAATTTGGCAATAGAGCATACATTTTACTCCATTTTTTTACCTCAACTATATTTCAACGGTTTAATCTGATTGAATATTTTTTACTGAATCCGTGTATAATTTTTGATGATTTTGTTGAGCATTAGACCCGGACTGAGGAAATGTTTCTCTCTCCAATAAAATATTAAAAATTTACTGACTCCAATCATATTCAAACATGACAACATCATCGGGACACGATCGCGTCCCTCCTGTAGACTGATATAATTTCTTAGCAGCAAGATTGCTCTCATTAGTAAATACAAAGGCTTCGGTACAGCCTTCCATCTGACTGTATTTTTGTACCTCTTTAATTAATGCAGTTCCGACTCCTTGATGCTGATAAATTTCCACAACATCAATTGAATATAAGAAAAACATAGATTCATTGTTTTCCCAACAATCGAGAATATAGCCAATGAGTTGACCGACCAATATATCATTGATTTCCGCCGATAAAAGAACATTTTGTGAATTGCTCAAAAATCTAATCACTGTTTCTTGACTAGGCACTTTATCCCAAAATAAGGTAATACTATCTCTAGCTTTTGTCCATTGTTCCGGTGTTAGACGCGCGATCGCAAGTTGTTCTTTATCCATGAGTATATTCTCATCATTAATCACATTTACTCCTATTTATATGCTAAACTTCAAGGAAGAAATTGACAATAAAATAATATGGTAGGGGTTTGGTCTCCAAACCCATGATTTTCGGTAGGGGTTTGGTCTCCAAACCCATGATTTTCGGTTGTAAAAAAATATGACTGCATCCACAAAACCCCAACCCTTCCTACAAGATACCGATCGCCTCGAAACGCGACTCAAGGAAATTCCCTCGGTTCCAGGGGTTTATTTGATGCGAGATGGGACGGATAGCATTCTCTATATTGGCAAATCGAAGAAACTGCGATCGCGGGTACGATCCTATTTTCGCGACTCCCAAAGACTCAGCGATCGCATTACCATGATGGTGCGTCAAGTCACAGAAATAGAGTTTATTGTCACCGATACAGAAGTAGAAGCCCTCGCTTTAGAAGCCAATCTGATCAAACAACACCAACCTTACTATAACGTACTCCTCAAAGATGATAAAAAATATCCCTATGTTTGTATTACTTGGTCGGAAGATTATCCGCGCATCTTTATTACTCGCAAACGCAGATTAAAAAATAGTCGCGATCGCTATTATGGTCCCTATGTCGATATGCGATTATTGCGCCAAACCCTTTATTTAGTCAAGCGTCTTTTCCCTCTGCGTCAGCGTCCCAAACCTTTATTTAAAGACCGTCCTTGTCTCAACTACGATATCGGTCGCTGTCCTGGAGTCTGTCAAAATCTCGTTTCACCGGAAGATTATCGTAAAATTGTTGAGAAAGTGGCCATGGTATTTCAGGGACGGAGTGGGGAATTAATGCAGATTTTACAAGCACAAATGGAAAAAGCAGCAGAAGAATTGAACTTTGAAATTGCTGCGGAAGTCCGCGATCGCCTGCATGGTTTAGATTCTCTTCACGCGGATCAAAAAGTCTCCTTACCCGATGATACCGTATCGCGAGATGCGATCGCCCTAGCGCAAGACGATCGCCATTGCTGTATCCAACTCTTTCAAGTGAGGGCGGGGAAATTAGTAGGACGCTTGGGCTATTTTGCGGAAACCCCCTCGGGAACTCCCCCAGAAATTTTACAGCGAGTCCTAGAAGAACATTATTTACAGGTCGATCCCGTGGAAATTCCTACGGATATTCTCGTTCAATATGAATTACCCGAGGGGGAAATCTTGGCGCAATGGCTGACGGAACGCAAAGGGAGAAAAGTGAGTATTGTTGCCCCTCAGCGTCAGAGTAAAGCATACTTAATTGAGATGGTAGAGCGCAATGCAGGGTATGAATTAGAGAGAACCCAAAAACAGCGCGATCGCGATGCACTTTCCTTACAAGATTTAGCGGAAATTCTCGATTTAGCCGAGATTCCCAAGCGCATCGAAGGCTACGATATTTCTCACATTCAAGGGTCAAATGCCGTCGCGTCACAAGTAGTTTTTATCGATGGTGTTCCCGCAAAACAGCACTATCGCCATTATAAAATCAAAAATCCAGAGGTTAGAATCGGGCGATCGGATGATTTCGCCAGTTTAGCAGAAGTGATTGGACGGCGCTTTCGCAAGTATCTCGAAGACCCAAATTTACCGCGCCAAGAAGACCCCGATTTTCCCGATCTGGTTATGATTGATGGGGGAAAAGGGCAACTTTCGGCAGTGGTGGCAGTATTGCAAGGAAATATAGAGAGTCCTTTATTAGAGGAATTAAATATAGTAAGTTTAGCGAAACAACGAGAAGAAATCTTTTTACCTGGAGAATCTTCTCCTTTAGATACTGAACCAGAACAGCCAGGGGTACAATTGTTACGCAGAGTTAGAGATGAATCCCACCGTTTCGCCGTTAGTTTTCACCGACAACAACGCTTAAAACAAGGGAGGCGATCGCGTTTAGATGAAATTCCAGGGTTAGGATTTGAACGTCAGAAACAATTATTAGCGCATTTTCATTCCATCGATTATATTCGCGAGGCGAGTTTGGAACAACTACAAGCAGTATCGGGAATTGGTTCCCATTTGGCGCAGGAAATTTATACTTATTTTCATCCTCAGTAACATCTAAACCTCCCTCAAACTAAAGTTGTCAAACCGTTTCGTGGTAAAATCTAATAGTATCCAGGGGCCAGATTGAGGAAAGCCCTTGAAAAAAAGGACTTAGCAGGAGTTTTGTCGATTGTGAGTAAAGTTGTTCTTGTTTCTGATGCGGATTTCGAGCAAGAGGTCTTCGAGGCTAAAACCCCCGTGCTTGCTTATTTTTGGGCGACCTGGTGCGGTCCATGTCGATTGGTTGCCCCTTCAGTAGAGCATATTTCCGAACAGTATAGCGATCGCCTCAAAGTCGTAAAACTCGAAATCGATCCCAACCCTAAAGCCGTCAAGCGCTGTAAAGTTGAGGGAGTACCTGCTTTAAGAGTGATTCAAGGGGATAAAATTCTTAAGTCTCACGAAGGTGCAATTACTAGAGCAGCTTTGACGGAAATGATAGATGAGTGCTTGATTAAAGATAAAGATCGACCGTAAAACAATGCAATTAGCCAGGCGCATCTCTTCCCTCCAAACTAATGTTTTTGCCGATATGGACAAGGCAAAAGCCAAGGCGATCGCAGCAGGTCGAGATATTATCGACCTATCCTTGGGGTCTTCAGATTTGCCCGTCGCACAACCGATTCTCGAGGCGATCGCCGACGCTTTGCAAGACCCATCCACCCACGGCTATACCTTATTTCACGGTACCCAACCCTTTCGGGAAGCCGTCGCCCAATGGTACTGCAATAAGTATGGCATGGCGATCGATCCCGAAACAGAAGTCTTACCCTTAATTGGCTGTCAGGAAGGCACCGCACACCTCCCTTTAGTTGTCCTCAATCCAGGAGATATTGCCCTACTTTGCGATCCTGGCTATCCCTCCCATGCAGGAGGAGTTCACTTAGCGGGAGGGAATATCCATCTCATGCCTCTACGGGAGGAAAAGCAATTTTTACCCGTCTTTGCAGACATTCCTCGGGAAATTGTAGCGCGATCGCGGCTCATGGTTTTAAGCTATCCTCACAATCCCACCACAGCGATCGCGCCTTTATCTTTTTTCCAAGCAGCAGTTACTTTTTGCCAAGAGAATAAGATTATTTTGGCTCACGATTTCCCTTATGCCGATTTTGTCTTTGCGGAAACCCCTACTCCTCCTTCTCTATTACAAGCCGATCGCGAGAAAAGCAACACCATTGAATTTTTTACCTTCTCCAAATCCTATAATATGGGAGGCTTTCGTATAGCTTATGCGATCGGCAACAGAGAACTCATTGCTGCATTGCGTCGGGTGAAAGCCGTCATCGATTTTAATCAGTATCGAGGCATTATGAGGGGGGCGATCGCCGCTTTAAAGGCAGAAGAGGCGATCGTCACAGAAACCGTCTCCACCTTCCAAAATCGGCGAGATGTCTTTATTAAAGCGTTAAACGAAATAGGCTGGAAAGTTTCCACTCCCCCCGCAACCTTATACGTTTGGGGAAAATTACCCCCCACCTGGAAACAGAATTCCCTGCAATTTTGCCTGCAATTAGTCGAAAAAACCGGAGTTGCCCTTTCCCCCGGTTCCGGTTTTGGCTTAGGAGGAGAAGGCTACGTGCGCTTTGCCTTGGTGCATTCCCCTGATATCCTGCAAGCAGCCGTTACCCGGATCGGCGCATTTTTGGAGGAGGTTGAGAACATTAGTTAATCATTATTCCGGGGAAAGGCGATCGCGATCGCAGAAAAGTTAGCCATTTCCCTGTAGATTGAGTAACGGGTACAGAAAACAAGTTTTTTGAATAAATCCTACTTACGTAGAAAAAACCACAAAATCTTTATCGAAAACCGAGCAAACTTTACACAAACTTTACCCATTATTGGAAAAAATCCTTTTTAATAAAGAAAGGAAAAGGGATAAATTAACGGCTTCCAGCCAAGCCTATAAAAACTCACTCATACATCCAGAGGAAAATTACTATGAAAGGGATCGCTCAAAAATTTTTAGTTGGCACATCTGTTTTAATTGGCACGATCGCGACTTCTGCACCAGTCCTTGCTTCATCTCTGACCAACGTGCAAATGGTTGGCACCGACTACGGCGTTTACGGTGCAGCCGATGCAATAACCGCTTTAACTGATGGCGATCGCTACAGCCACGTTGAATTAAACATTGCTGACGAAATTTTAAGCAATAACAACACCGGTTTTACAGGTAACTTAGGCTCGGACTCAATTAAAGTAGAAGGCATTAACCAAACCGATTGGGATGGTGGGTTAGGCACGCAATGGATGGCAGGTTTTACCGCAGCATATCCCGCAGTTGCCAATGCAACTTATATGGGAGTCCCCATCGGTCAAATCATTGCTGGGGAAATCCAAACCGCGATCGGACGTTCTGGCGACCCCAACGTTGCTTACTTGGCGAAAGATGATGGTTCTGGGGACATTGAAATGGATTTAATCGGTCACTATAACGTCTGGGATGCCCCTTGGGTAGCAAATTATTCAGCTAATCCTATTTATGCCCCCGTGATTGCTGCATTAAAAGCCCAAACTCCTCTCCTCCAAATCAGCGAAATCGCTAAAGTGACCATCAATGGAGAAGTTAAATTCGCTTACAGCTTCTCGGCTGGGAATACAGGTGTTGTTGCAGGGGATGATGGTGTTTCCCACTCCGGACGCTATACTGTCTCCTTAGCTGGAACTGTAGAAGAAAATCCCGCAGATGTTCCCGAACCTTCTCTTATCCTTGGTTTGATGACGGTTGGCGGTTTATTTTCAGCCTCTAAGCGCAAGTCTCAAAATGCTTAGAAATAGCCGAATTTTTTCATAGTATGCGTCAAATATCAGCATTCACAATTTGAACGTTCCCCAACCATAATCCTTGATTTGGTTGGGGATTCTTTCAGGGTTCTCAGAACAAGAAAAATAGATGATCTCTAGCGCACAAAACCCTTTAGTTAAAAAGTTAAAAAAATTACGTCATCCGAAAGCAAGACGAGAGCAAAATTTGTGCTTGTTAGAAGGAACCAATTTACTAGAAGCGGCTTGTGAAACCAATAGCCCGATCGCGGTAGTTTGTTGTACAGTAGCGTGGCGATCGCGCTATGTTAAATTATGGGAGGAACTCTCTCAACGCGCTGAAAGAGTAGAAATTGTCGCCCCAGAAGTCTTAAAAGCGATCGCCACCACCGTTAACCCCGATGGTATTATTGCCGCTATACCGCGTCAGCGCATTCGTGCAACTGTTTCCCAAAAGCTCACTTTAGGTGTATTTTTAGAACGGCTGCAAGACCCCGGTAATTTAGGAACAATTGTTAGGACAGCAGTTGCGGCAGGGGCTGAGGGATTATGGTTGAGTGCTGATAGTGTCGAAGCAGATAACCCCAAAACCCTGAGAGCATCTACAGGAGCTTGGTTTCGCCTGCCTATTGAAGTGAGTGAAGATTTCTTACAAACCCTGCGGGAATACCGCGATCGCGGCTTACAAATTGTCGCAACTACCCCGCGATCTCCCCTCACTTATTGGGATGTAGACTGGCAGCAACCCAGTCTCATTCTTTTGGGTAATGAAGGGTCTGGACTGTCCCCAGAAGCGATCGCCTTAAGCGATCGCCAAGTCTCCATTCCCCTCTTGGCAGGAGTCGAGTCTCTCAATGTTTCTGTGGCTGCGGCACTCCTTCTCTACGAAGCCCAACGGCAAAGGAGAAAGCGATCGGATTGATAAAACTGGGCGTTAGAACAACTCTGTTTCACGATATCTGCTATTGTCGATCGTCAAAATGAAAGTTCAGCGTTGAACTCATAGAAATGCGATCGCGTCCGTTTCGTTTTGACTGATACAAGGCTTCACTAGCAGCATCTATTAAAACCGATGCAGGGGTTTCCTCATTCGGCATCGTACTCGCAACACCGAGGCTAACGGTAACAATATCTTTCGCAAAGCCACCATATTTTTCCGCATTGATAGGAATGCCCAACATTTCGATTTGTCTGCGTAATTTTTCAGCCAGAGTTGAGGCAATACCGCCATCAGTTTGCGGTAGTAAAGCAATAAATTCATCGCCACCATAGCGGGCGATCTCGCTTGTAGGAATATCAATTCCTGCTTCAAATACCCCGGCAATCAGTTGTAAACAATTATCGCCATCAGTAAAACCGTGAACATCATTAAAAATCTTAAAACAGTCAATATTACAAACAATAATAGATAACGGCCTTCCTGTTTGAGCCAGTTGTTGCCATTTTTCTTCTAATCTTTCCTCAAAACTACGTCGATTGAGCAGTCCGGTTAATTCATCGAGATTGCGTAATTGTTTTAATTTTTGGTTCTGCTGTTCCAGATCGACCAGGCGATCGCTTCCGATTTCGGGAGGGTTAGCAATACCATTTTCATCTTGTAAGAATTGCTGTTGAAAATAGCGGCGATACAACTCGTAGCGGACGCTTATTTTATCACCCTTTAAGGTGACTAAACCCAAGCTCTCCAATTTATAGGCCAAAATGGAATTAATAACAACAGGTTGGTTCGCCACGATCGCCTTTTCAAAAGCACGAGCTATTTCTCGATCGTTTTTGAGAGTTAACCAATGTCGTCGCAAATGGTTGCGATAAATGCCTCCTTCTGTGGCACTTTCTTCTAAAAGTTGGTCTAAATTTTCAGGACTTGAGGAATTCCCATGAGCTAAGTGATAAAAAGCCAAACGAATTAATAAAGGATGCCCTCCCACAAGCGCCATTAGGTCTTTAGTTCGATCCTCATGCCAATCTAAACCATGTAAATGAGCGAGAGTTTCGACTTGTTGGGGGGTAAATTCTCGTATATTTAACGGTAATCCCACATTAAAAGGAGATTGATTGATATTAAGAGGAACATAAATTTCCGTTGAATAAACAACCACCAAACGGAGCTTGCTCCATAGCTCTATTTGTTTGGCTTCCTCATGCCACGATCGCAATAAGGGCAAAAATTCAACAGCAATTTGAGGATATTCAAACAGGTGATTGACTTCATTTAAGGCAATGACAACAGGGCGATCGAGATTTTCGAGTAAATACCATTGGAAATAGCAGGTACAATTGACTTTACTGCCAACATCATCATCCCAATATTCATCTAAGTTCGGTTTGAGATTTAATCCCCGGCTAACTTGAGTACAAAAACCGCGCAAAAATTTATTGAGATCGTTGCCATCGATCTGTTGAAAGTTAATATTAACTCTGTAGTATCCGAGAGTCTCAGCATGGGCAAGAACTCGATTTAAGAGAGAAGATTTTCCCATCTCTTTTGGGGCTTTAATTCGCAGTACGCAACCCGGTTTAAGTATTTCATTGTATGCCTGCTCTTCCAAAGGAGGACGGGGAATATAAAAGAGAGAATCGAGAGGTACCGGCCCGTTGGGATACTCAAGAGGAGGTTTAGGGGAGGACGAGTTTGAGAAAGGATGGGTCGGCATTGTTGTATTTGCTTCACCTACAATAGCTTGACTGCGAGCAGCATCAAGAGGAGATTGGAAATCGGGCATAGCGATCGCTCTAAAACAGCTTGATAAAACCCTAGGTTTTCTTCATTCTACTACCTTTGAATCCAGACCCACGATCTCATTGCCCTTCTTAAAATTCATTTTTTGAGAGATAATAGCAAAATTCATTGTTTCTTTTAAGGAATAACCCGATAGAGACGGACCGGTTGCGCCATTCCTTTTAATCCTTGTTCCCCCATATCTTGTACTTGTACGCTCAAGTTATCCGCGATCGCATCATAAACAGTTTGCGAGAGGCAAATGCCACCAGGATCGGCTTTCCCTTGCAATCGTGCGGCAATATTGACCCCCAACCCCAAAACATCTTTGCCGCTAAAACAGACATC
This sequence comes from Spirulina sp. 06S082, assembly GCF_034932145.1. Classification (NCBI taxonomy): domain Bacteria; kingdom Bacillati; phylum Cyanobacteriota; class Cyanophyceae; order Spirulinales; family Spirulinaceae; genus Spirulina; species Spirulina sp. 06S082. The sequence continues at coordinate 16,416 of NZ_JAYGHV010000150.1, forward strand.
GCCTAAATGAATGCCCATGCGGTGATAGAGAATTTCTTGGGCCGATCGGCCATTTCCGGCTTCTTTCAAGGATTTTTGCATGGCGATCGCACAGGATACAGCCTTAACGGCACTCGCAAAATAAATTAATAATCCATCCCCCATAGACTTCAAAACTTTACCCTCATATTCTCGGCAGATATCCCCCATGACTTGAAAATCTCGCTGGATTAACGTTAATAAGTGGATTTGATCGACAACCATTTTTTCAGTGGAACCCACAACATCGGTAAAAATAATGGTGGCTAAATTACTTTCAGAAATGTCATCGTCTCCATATAATCCCAGTTGAGCGCTAAAATACAAGCGATAGAGTTCGCAGGAACAAGTGCATTCGCTTCCTTCTAAAGCAATCAAACCCATACTGTAAAGTTTATAGGCTGCAATGGATTCTAAGCGCACGCGACCTGGGGTTGCAACGATCTCTTCATAAGCCTCTGCTAATTCCGGTTCTTTTTGGAGAGTTCCCCATAATTCTCGCAAGTGATTGCTATAAATTCCTGCTTCTGTGGGGGCTTCTTGTAATAATTGCTCTAAAGTAACTGTTTCCCGACGCAGATGATAAAACGCCAATTGAATTAAATAAGGATGACCGCCAATTGTTTCGATTAGAGGCTGCAAACGCTGTAATCCCTCTTCTCCTGCTGCCCACTCTAATTCATAAAGTAAGGCTAAGGCTTGAACCTGTTCGAGGGTGAATAAAGGAACTTTAATCGGTAATCCTACATTAAATGGAGATTGATTGAGATTTAAAGGAACATAAATCTCTGTAGAGTGAACCACCACCAGCCGTAGTTTTTCAAATGCTGTTCCTTGTTTGGCCTGCTCGTGCCAAGATCGCAAAAGGGGCAGAAAATCCTGAGCGATGGCAGGATGCTCAAAAATGCGGTTGACTTCATTGAGGGCAACAACAATGGGTGTTTCGATTTCCTCCAGTAAATAGCCCTCAAAATAGAGGGTACAGCTAACTTTACTGCCAATATCCTCATCCCAAAATTCATCGAGTAAGGGTTCGAGTTTTAATTGACGGGCAATTATTTTACAAAACCAGCGCAAAAAGCGATCGATGGAGGAAAAAATGGACTCATCGGTTTGCTGAAAATCAATGTTAATGGTATGGAAACCTTCTTTTCTAGCGCGATCGAGGATTTTGGCCAGCAAAGAACTTTTTCCCATTCTTTTCGGAGCCTTAATCCTGGTGACACTGCCGGATTTGAGAATTTCCCGACAGGCGAGATCTTCAATGGGAGGGCGATCGATATAAAAGTGAGAATCA
>NZ_JAYGHV010000151.1:0-17244 GCF_034932145.1 Spirulina sp. 06S082
TTCCCCTTGCTAAAGGAGGAAGTAACGATATGAGTAATCTGCAAACCCTCTGTGGTGACTGTAACCAACAGAAAAGCGATCGCATCGATCGCAGATTTAAGCGTCATTTTAGTTAAATTAGTTAAAATTCTAGTCAAATATTCACAAAGACTTCCCGTGCAGCGCGATGTAAGAGAGAATGAAGATAAACTAAATCTTGCATATTTTGAGAATTATTCTTAGTATAACCGCCGCCAATAACCGCCGCAACTGGATAACCAAAAGCCTTACAACTACTTAAAACCATGCGATCGCGTCGATAAATACCGCGATCGCTTAACGCTAATTTCCCTAAGCGATCGCCAACGTGAGGATCGACACCTGCATCATATAACACCAAATCCGGTTTCACTTCCGAGAGGAGATCGGGTAAATATTTAGCCAATATTTGCAAGTATCCCTCATCATCTAACCCTACTGGGAGGGAAACATCGCGATCGCTTTTCTGTTTGCGGTGAGGAAAATTGTTTTCACAGTGCATTGAAAAAGTGAACACCGTGTCATCATCTTGGAAAATATAAGCACTTCCATCTCCTTGATGCACATCGAGATCGATAATCAGTATCTTTTCTGCTAAATTGAGATGTTGCAGGACACGAGAGGCGATCGCCAGATCGTTAAAAATGCAAAACCCCGATCCATAGTCGGGAAAAGCGTGATGAGTTCCCCCTGCGGTATTGCACGCGATACCATATTGTAGCGCTAATTGAGCCGTTAAAATCGTCCCTCCCACAGCAGTACAGGTGCGGGTGACTAAACCTGGACTCCAGGGTAAACCAATGCGTCTCTGTGCTTTTGGAGACAAACTTCCCTCGAGATAAGCCTTAACATAAGCGCGATCGTGTACCAACTCTAACCAATATTGCGGGGGAATTTCCGGGGTATGCACCCACTCAGGCAAAATAATCTCCTCTTTTAAAAGATATTCATAGAGAAGTTTAAACTTTGGCATCGGGAAACGGTGTTCCTCTGGTAAAGGAGTCACATAGTTAGGATGGTAAGCGATGGGAAGAATCATTTAAACCGCAGTTACAGCAATACGTCCTTGTTTAACAAAGTGGAGAATGCGATTTACGGCTCTTCTTTCCTCGTCATCCAGACCTTCATCAAGAGCAGCAGCCATTAATCCGTAGCGATCGCTTAAAGTAAGAATACCTGTTTCTGTCGCAGAGGCAAAAATTTCCGAGATAGCACCGGGGATCAATTGGATTTGAGTCAACATAGTTCTGAAAGGCTTTGTTTTCAATGATTCCATTATCTCTTGTTTCATTGGATTTGTTGGTGATGGAATCTTGACAAAAACCGTGAACTTCGTCTCTTGCGGAGGCGATCGCATCTACCTTAAGATGTGAGTAAAATCACTGCTATGTATTTCACAGGCGAGAATGCTTACCGTAATTCTACGGATGTTACAATTTCAGGACAATGATAGACCTATGCAAATAGATGAGATTTTTTGGGCTATCTTTTCGATTAGAGGAGGAAACGATCGTGCAAACTCGGCTCAATTCTACCCATTCTCATCTTTACGATCGCGATTATTATCTGTGGCTACAAACAACCCTCGAGCAAATCAAAACAGGTAAACTAGAGCAAGTTGATTGGGTAAACTTAATTGCAGAAATTGGAGACATGAGCAGACGAGAGAGACAAGCTATCTTTAGCAATCTTAAAATTCTGCTCATGCACCTCTTAAAATATCAATATCAACCGGAAAAACGCAGCAATACTTGGTTATTTACAATTCTCGAACATCGTCAAAGAATCCTTGAAGACCTTGAAATCAGTCCCAGCTTGGGAAATTATTTAGTAGAATGTTACCCCAAAAGTTATCAAAATGCTAGAAAATTAGCCTCTGTAGAAACAGGACTTTCTCTGAGTCATTTTCCCGAACTTTCTCCCTTTACCCTAGAAGAAACTTTAAACCCAGAATATTTACCCGCAGGAGATTAGAAATTGCATTTATTGTTGAGGAGGTCTTCTGCGAGGTGGAGGGAAAGGACGATTTTCCCTTGGAGACGCTTCGCGATCGGGTCGTTGTTGACCATTTCCGCGTCCTCTTGGAGGTTCTTTACGAAAACTACTATCGGGAGTACCGCGAAAACAGCGAGCAACAAAAGGAAATTCCTCAGTGATATAATAGTGATAAATCCCATTGCGATATTCTGGCGTTACACCCATTCGCCCATTACACTCATCTAAATCCCCCAATCCCGCTACATATTCATAATCTTGAGTAAAGGTACCATCGTAAGTACCTCCCGGCCCCCCCGATCGCGTCCCCGACTTTAAGCGATAACTCGATCGCATTTTCCGAGTCCCGCTACCGGGGTCTTTCGCGTTTTTATAGCCATAAGCTGCATAAATGGGAAATCCATCGGCAGCATAACCGAGAAGCTGCATTTTTTCACCATTCCCCAAATTTTGGATCAATCCTTGAGGTGTACCGTGATAATGATAAGCACCACCAGGTTGAACATGAGCATTATTTTGGTCTAAACCCAGGTCAATTTTGCCCGAAAGCGCCTCATAATTCCATTCTGAAGTATTTTGACCTCGACCGATTCTTCGCCCCTCTGGAGTCCAAAATTCGGCGGTACCAGGGTCAAAAGGAACACCATTGAGAGCCACCCCAAATAACATCGGACCTCTGGCTAAAGTTGGGTGAGGGTTTGGGGTTGGGTTGAGGGGAACGCGAAAGCTATAATTTTGGCTAGAAATACGGTTAGGATTGCCTTGATTGGGGAATTGTCCCGTTTCATGGTCGGGAATGCCATTGGCTGCAATAATGCGATAATTCCCCTCAATTTTCAGATTTGCAGCTTTGTTGGGCTGGGAAGAGGAAGTGTGCGATCGCTCTCGAATAGCTGAAGAAACTTTCGCCATTAATCCCGTTAAAGTCATTGCTAGAGACGATCCCAGCAAAACTAGCACCAAACCCGATCGCCATTTCTGTAAGTATTTTTTCATTTCCCTCGCAAATCTAGAAAACATTTTTTTCGATCGTAGCAGGCTCAATTAAGGATTGAGAATCAAGGAAAAGTGCAAACCGTTGTCTTGTAAGGTTTGTGAAGTTCGATCGACCGAAATCAAGGGAATTCCCCAATCTAAACGTGCCAGAAAGCGATCGCTTATTTGCCATGTTAAACCAACCCCGATCGCCGATAGGGTTTGGCGATCGAGTTCCATCCCTCCCGAATTATTCCAAACGATGCCATAATCCCAAAAAGGAGAAAGATAAAGCTCACTTTCCCACTCGGGAATCTTAAAAACGGAGATTTGCAAGGCGATGACGGACATTGGAATCGCGGTGAATATTTAGGCAAAACAACCGTGCAAATGCAGAAGGGCGATCGCTTTGGGATTATGTTAGTTCCCAATGGAACTGTCGAACAACTCGCTGCAAATCCCGCGCCTTTGTTTTTGAGGATCTGCGAATTGATGGCTATCAACAGGAGCAACGGGAGACGCGATCGACCTTGACGATGCGATCGATCCCGATCTCGATTGGCGAGACACAGAACTGGGTCAAGAAATTATTGATTATGCAATTGCCAATACACCTGAAACGAACTCCGCACCCGAGTCCCTAGAATTAGCCAGTCACCAGTTTTATACAGCAGAAGATACTGTCGAAATATCGGGATCGGTTTACGATGCAGATGAAGCCAGCGATATCGCTAAAGTTGAATTTTGGCTGCAACAGGATAATGGAGAATGGCAAGAAATTGCCGAGAGCGATCGCCTATCTCCCAGTTCACACTCAACAGTTGACAAAAGTTAAACTTTCTTTCACTCTGTATAATGAAGGCAATCATACACACCTTTTTCCCTCAGAGGCAATGGTACAACAACTCGATCGCCTATCCCTTGATGAAGACCTTCTCTATCCCGACAGTGACGGTAAACCCTTGGCTGATAACACGATCCAATTTCGCTTAATTGTCACCATAAAAGGTGGCTTAGACGCTCTGTTTAAAAATAGAGACGATGTATTTGTCGCGGGAGATTTATTTTGGTATCCCGTCCAACTCACAAGACAGCAAATTTCAGAGCAAGAAAAACCCCTAAGACAAGCACCAGATGTCATGGTTGCATTTGGAAGGCCGAAAGGAGATAGAGGGTCTTACAAACAATGGGAAGAAAACAATATTCCTCCACAAGTTGCTTTTGAAATTCTTTCTCCCGGAAACAAGAAAAAGGACATGGAGGTAAAATTTCAATTCTATCAAAAACATGGAATTGAAGAATATTACTTGTACGATCCGAAAAAAAATCGTTTACAAGGATGGCTGCGAAAAGGAGAGAAATTAGAAAAAATCTCTAAAATGGAAGGATGGAACAGTCCGCGTTTGGGGATAAAATTTAGTAGTGCAGAGGGAGAATTAGTTTTATTTTATCCCAATGGAGAGCGGTTTGCGAACTATATAGAAATTATCGAACAACGCGATCGCGAGAGACAAAGAGCCGATATGGAGCAACAAAGAGCCGATATGGAGCAACAAAGAGCCAATATCGAGCAACAAAGAGCCGATATGGAACAACAAAGAGCCGATCGCAATGAACGCGATCGCCAAGAAACCCAAGCAGAATTAGAGGAAGAACGCCAAAAAATGCAAGCATTACGCGATCGCCTGCAACAAATGGGCATCGATCCTGATAATCTTCCTTAAAGAAAATAATGAAATCTATTTAAATGTAGGATGGCGTGATGAGGAACGAATGTATGGATGTCCAATTCATATCGATATTAAAGATGGAAAAATTTGGATTCAACATCTTGCTGAAATTGTCGAGCGATCGCAGACATTGCGCGATCGCCTCGCAGAATCCTCTGCACGGGGTCTTTTGGGGGAAATGTACGAACGGCACCGGACAATAGCCAGAAGCGCGTAATTTGACCCAAGAAGCCTTGCAATTAGCCGAAGACAAACAAGCTCTCGATCTGCGTTATCGTTGGGAATGGCAGTTAGGACGACTATTGAGGAAACAAGGACAGCCTAAAAGCGCGATCGCGGCCTATAAAGCCTCTGTCAAAACGCTTTCAAAACTGCGATCTCACCTCTTACCAATTGATACTAATGTTCAATTCGATTTTCGCGACAATATCGAACCCGTTTATCGAGAATTAGTGGATTTACTCATAACCGAAGATGCAGAAAATAAACAATCGCAATAAGGCATTGAGGTTGCTTGGAGAACTGAAAAATCGATATTGTAAACTTTTGTCAAGAAATCTTTGCTTCTTTCTCACCGGTTATTTCTGAGCGCGGATCTCCGTATTTTTCTTTCTTGTCAATTAAGTTTCGTTAAAAATTGGAGAGATAGGCGCAAAAAAATGTTCAAAATATGAACGTAGCAATGTTTTTGCTAGTCGAATCCGCGCGATCGCATCCCATCCCATACATCTTTTACTGGCTCATGTCACAAACCGTTACTGATTTTATGACTTCCAACCCCATTACGGTGACTCCAACAACACCGTTGAAAGATGCCCTGCAAATTCTTGTGCGAGAAAAGATTAGTGGATTACCAGTAGTAGATGAAGCGGGAAAATTAATAGGGGTAATTTCTGACTCGGATTTAATGTGGCAGGAAACAGGAGCAGAAACTCCTCCCTATATTATGTTCCTTGATGGATTAATTTTTCTCAAAAATCCTGCTCGTTATGAAAAAGAGCTTCACAAAGCTCTCGGACAAACTGTAAAAGAAGTGATGAGCGATAAACCAATTTCTACTACCCGCGATCGCCCATTACGAGAAGCCGCCAAACTCATGCACGACAAGCACGTTCGTCGCTTACCTGTTGTCGATGAGGAAAATAAAGTTATTGGTATATTAAGTCAGGGGGATATTATTAGAGCAATGGCGGCTCAGGAATAAATAGGAGATAGGCGAAAACATAACAATAAGTTCTTTGTCACTAATCACTAATCACTAATCACTAATCACTAAAACATGACTCCAGAATCCGTTCAGACTCTATTACAATCCGAAGATTATGGCGATCGCATCAAGGGTTTAAATCAACTGAGACAACTGCCCCAGGATCTTGCCTTTGAAATGATTCAGCCTCTTATTGTCGATGCTAACGTGCGGGTGCGTTATGCCGCAGTTAGCCAAATGGATAGACTCGGAGAAGTCAACCGAGACAAATCCCTCGAAATCTTGCGCGATCGCCTCTCCAACGACAAGGAAACCGACGTACAAGCCGCAGCAGCAGACGCGATCGCAGCCCTAAAACTAACGGAAGGTTTTGAGGATTTACGAACAGCCTACCAACAATCCTCGGAATGGTTATTACAATTTAGTATTATTGCGGCTTTAGGGGAAATGGGGGATCCTCGCGGTTTTGACTTGCTGGAAGATGCCCTCGCTTCTGATAATGGTTTGCTACAATCTACAGCAGTAGGTGCATTTGGGGAATTAGGCGATCGCCGCGCGGTGCCTTTACTTTTGCCTTTTCTCGATCATCCAGATTGGCAACTACGTCATCGTCTCGCCCAAGCCTTAACCCATTTGGGAGGAGAAGAAGCCAAAACTGCTTTAGAATATTTGGCAAAGGATGAAGTCGAACAAGTTGCTATAGAAGCAAAACGTAACTTAAATCCTGAATAATTAGCGATCGCCAGCTAAAAGAATTGAGTGAGAGTCTTTTTGAATTGTTCAAAGCCGTAGGTTTCAATTACTCGCGATCTTAACATTTCCGGGCGATCGAGAATGGGATTGGCGGTTTTATGTTGTAAAATCTCAATTAAACTCCCAGCAATTGCCTCGCTATCTTCAGGATCGACTAAAACTCCCAATTCTCCCCCGCATAAGGCATCGATCGCCCCATCCCGATTTCCCCCCAAGACAGGCTTTCCGCAGGCTAAGGCTTCTAAATAAACAATACCAAACCCTTCCCCTTGACTGGGCATCGCAAAAACATCGCAGAGATTATAATGGGCGCAAAGTTCCTCATCGGGGACAAATCCTGTTAAAGTGACGCAATCTTGTACATTGAGGGATTGTATGAGATTTTCAAGGCGATCGCGATCGTCTCCTTTACCCACAAGAAGATAATGCACATTAGGAATTACCTCACGAATCCTAGGCAGTCCTTGCAAAATTTCGTCGTATCCTTTATATTTCTGACTGGAATCAAGTCGCGCTACTGTGAGAATAACAGGCTGGTCGGCAGTAAGATGATATTTTTGTAATAAAGAAGGGGATTTAGGGGCGATCTCGAAGCGATCGGCAGCAAAAGTATTGGGAAGGAGAGAGACGCGATCGGGGTCTAAGTCTTGTTCTGCTAGGAGGCGATCGCGGGTATAATTACTTACGGCAAGAATGCGATCGGCACGTTGCAAGGCTTTTTGCAAACTGGGTTTTTTCACATCCCAAACCTCGGTTCCGTGGGCAATAACCCAATAAGGAATACCTAAAAAACGCTTGATTTGATCCGCTAAAATGGCAAAATTAGCATGAGAAGCAATAATTAAATCGGGACGCTGACGCAAACAATATTTGGCCAATTGGGCAGCAAAATTAAAGGTGCGAAATTTGAGGGGAACTGTCCCAGAAAAATGAAAGCGGGTATTATCTAAATAGGGAATATGGGGCAGCGATCGCGTATCGTGTTTGAGAAAAACATCATACTTTTTTTGGGGATACAATTCCTGCAAGGCTTGCAGTAAAAAAGCTGAATAAACTTGAATTCCCCCCTTAAACTCAAAGATATTGGGAAACCACAAATGAATAATTTGCACGTCGGTAGGAGTTTGGACTAGCATGGGCAAAATGAATGAGAATAGCGATCGCTGTGCATTATGGTAAAGCAAACTTTAAGAGATCGCCACAAAACAAGGCAATTCAAGGGAAAAAGTTGTTCCTTGTCCCAATTGACTTTCTAAATCAATCTTACCTTTCATTAATTCCACTAATGATTTGGTAATAGCTAACCCTAATCCTGTCCCTGAATACTTGCGCGTTGTGGTTTGATCCCCCTGATAAAACTCTTCAAAAATCCGTTCTTGTCGATCCTTAGCAATACCAATTCCCGTATCCCTAACAATAATATTGAGGCGATCGCCGGGTAAAGACTCCAATTGAACTGTAACATTGCCTATCTCGGTAAATTTAATCGCATTAGAAAGTAAATTTACCAGAATTTGGCGCAGGCGATCGCGATCGCCCATAATATTCTTCTCCTTAAAATAGTAGTGACAATCAAAACACAATTCTAAATTCTTTTCATCCGCAAGAGGCAGCAAACTTTCCAAAGTTGTATTAATCAAGTGCATAATATTAAAAGATTCCGATTTTAACTCGATTTTCTTGGCTTCAATTTTAGAGAGATCGAGAATATCATTAATTAATTCTAATAAATTTTTGCCATTATTATGAATGCGTTCTATCATCTGCACTTGATGAAGAGAAAGAGAACCAGAACGCTGACGTAATAAAACCTGCGAAAAACCAATTATAGCATTCATCGGCGTGCGAAGTTCGTGGGACATAGTAGCCAGAAATTGCGATTTCATTTTCGCTGCTTCAATTAATTGCAAGTTTTGCTGATGAATTTGTTGGCGCTGAGTTGCTAATTTGTTATTTTGTCGTGCTAGGATTTGATTCTGTCGTTCTAAACGTTCTTCCCGTTCTTCTAAAGTTTGAATAAGTTGGGCATTATCAATCGCAATAGCAGCTTGTTCCCCAACAGCAAGTAATAAAATACCATCTCCTCGGCTAAAGGCTTCGATATCCTGCCAGTTTCCCACCCCCAACACCCCCAAACATCCCGATCGCGCTGACTGAATGGGAACAGCGTAAAGGGCTACGGGGAAGGGTTGCAAGGGATGGGATAGGGTTTGCATGAGGTTGGCTTCTCCCGTGGTAAACACTTGATGCAGCCATCCTCCCACAGAAAAAGCGCGATCGAGGGGCAAGCGATCGGCCCCTTCTCCCTCGGTTACGGTGAGGGTAGTTTGACCTTTTTGGCAGTTGTAAAGGGCAATAAAACAAAATTGCGCCCCGGCGATCGCCTCCAATACCGATTGCGCCATCACTTTTAATAAATCCGGCAAGTCCGTTAGACGTTGATTGAGAAGATTTGTGAGTTTATGAAGTGTCGTCAACTGTTGTTCTCGTTCGACTAATCCTGCATTTGTTTGATTTGACATCTTCTTTTAAGCTAATATTGAAGATTATTTTTGCCATCGATCTTGCTGGATAATTAAGCGCTGAACGCTAATCGTTGTCGGATTTAATTCGTAAGAACGATGGGAGGGACTCTCTAAAAAGGATTGCTGTTCTTGGGCAATCATTTCTATATCTTGTCGAACTAAACCATCTAATAGTTTTTGCGCCGAACCAAACAAGCTATTTTTCAGAAATCGGCGAAATTTAATCGGTAATTTATGCAGTCGCGAGAAGGCATTTAAAGAGGTAAAATGAATTAAATAAGCACGAGTTTGCGTTTCATTAATGGGACAAAAAAGACAGTAAATTTTAAAATCCTGCCCCAATGTAGACACCCAATGAGGATAAATATAACTCACGTTTAAGGGTTCGGGATGCAGCCGACGCAGGGCGGGAAAAAATAGTTGGGAAATCGACCAAATCTTATCAATGCGATAATAACTTTGCGCTTCATAAAGGGCATCAACTCTATTTTCAGATTCTTCTAAGGATTCCAGTTTTGCCGATGCCCAGGCTTGATAATCGTCGTGTAAATGTCCGTGATACATATCCATTAAATTTTCAATTAAAAAGGAAAAATGCCCAGGACAATTAACAGTCGAAACTGTAGCAATATAATTCAAATGCGCCCATTCTGGCAGACCTAATGGCGCGATCGCCTCGGAATTTCCCTCCCCTGGAAACAACCAAATAAAACCATCCAATTCTTTTACGGGGAAGGCTCGAATTTGACAAGTGGGTAACTTTTGTTTTTCTTTTAAGTATGGTACGCGATCGCATTTTCCTTCCTGGTTAAATTGCCAACCGTGATAGGCACATTCAAGGCGATCGCCGAGTATTTTCCCTGCACTTAAGCGAACTTGGCGATGAGGGCAGCGATCCTCTAAAGCAACAACGGTGCCTTTTGTGTCGCGATACAGCACGATCGCCTGTTTCCACAGGGTTACAGAAAGGGGAGTATTCCTCACTTCTGTACTACGAGCGACAACATACCAGCGATCGGGATTGATGCCACAAGTCCGAATAGAGGCAGGAGTGAGGGGAGAAATACGAGAATTTGCTTGCTGTAACTGCATTTTCAAATCAGAACGCCAGCCTAGATTCTAACATCAAGCACTTTGAGGAGCATCAAAAAGCATCGTATTCATGTAGCGATCTGCCCAAGATTCCCCAAAAGAATTTTCCAATATGCGCCGCGTTTTGTCATTTTGGCGCTGCTGACTGCAATAATAATTTTGTCCTGCGAGAATTTCGGCGATCGCCTCCGAGTCCTCTAAAGGGACACTTTCCTGGGCAATTTGACAGTGTAGGCATAAAAAGCGATCTACTCGTTCTAAAAATGCCTTCTCTTCCTCTTCACCAATGGGACGCACAAATAGACAAAACTGAGAAAAAATATGCCCCCATTCTGGCAAATCCCGAGGTTGAGAAAACGTTACATTTGGCAAACTACTCAAACCCTCACGATAAATATCCGGTAAAATGCGATCGCGATTCACCGGAGACAGATCCGCGATCGCCGCACTCACTCCCTTCTCACTCCCCACGATATCCGTCCCAAATAAGGGCAAAGCATAATTCACCCGAGGAAACATGACGCAATGCAAAATATCAAGGCGATCGCCCACCCTTGCCAACTCTAAATGTAACTTGCGAAACTGGGGTGCTTGATAACAATGATTTTCAATAACGAGTTTTTCGCCTTCCAAACCCCCCTCCACATAACCCAAATCTTCAGGAATGGCATAAGGAGATAAATCAAAATATTCTTGCCACCGAGATTCAATGCAATCTGCAAGTTTGCGAACGAGGATATATTGGCGTTCTCTTAAGGAAGTATTCAAAATTTTTATCATTTATATGATTAATATAAGTAACCGATCATTGATAAGAGATGCTGCCAATCCCCAGAACCGCTTGCTCTCGGTATGACAACATCTCTTAAAATGAAACTCAGGCTTCGAGGGGACGAATGCCGACAATTTGACCGCCCATGCGCGTGATGCGTCGCATCTCTTCATTCATGCGCTGATAGGGAACCGAGATGAAAACACTATCGCTCGTGCGGAACGGATAAGCGTTATTATCGGTTAGATCGTTTTGCTGCATTCCCCTGACCTCGTAGACAAAGGTACGGGCTGCTGATGGCGAACTAGATGTGCCAAAAGCTCCAGATTTACCCAACATGGCGATCGCTCCTTTTAATGGTTCAAGAACAGAAATCTCAAACAAAGCCAAGCTGCACTTATGCTAGAGTGATACTAGCAATTTTGCCGCCCTGTTTGTTGATTCTTTGCAGGGTGCTAGATAGCTCCTCGTAAGGTACGAGGAAGGCTCGGCTAGAACGACGAACGCGAGGATAGCGTGGGGTAATTAAACCCGAAACTTCCACTCGATAGATCCGGCCTGCTTTGCTGGGAGTTCTGAAGGCTTGATTGGTGGGAACGTTTTTCTCGGAGGCACGATAAGCCCAGCCTTCATTGCTGCCGGAGGAACCGACAACCGCCGAAACACTATTGCGAGCTAAATCTTGTGCTAGGCGAGAATCACTACCGGCAAGTTGAGAGCGATCGCTATTGGCATAGCCCCGATACAACTGGAACATCCGGGTGAAACCGACGGTTTTTTGTCCTCGTTGGGTACTAAAACCCCGATAATAAGGAACAATGGACTCGCCGAAACTTTCGTCGTATTCCGGGGAATCGATGTAAGAATCGATATCTGCGTCAAAGCCTTCGTTTTCGTAGAGGTCGAGATGATAAATCACCTCGGACTCATCGTAGGGGGCACGTCCCAGTAAGTGCTTGTAGTTCAACTCAATGGTGCGAGTTTGGAAACTACCATACAAGAATTTATTCTTGTACAATTCTGACTTGGCAACGGCGCGAACAAATTCCCGCACGCTGAGAGAACCGTTACTCACTAAGGATTCTAATCCTGTGAGACGTTCGGAACTCATAATATAATCATTGCCCAGTACCTGACGGTAAACTGCCCGAATGACAGCTTGAGCATCGTCCTGCGACCAATTGGGACGCAGTTCGACGGGTTGGCTGTCGCTATAAGCAGTCGTACCGAGGCGCGAGGCTGCTGTTGTAATCGCCACTAAATTTTTCTCCTTTTAAAAAGATTCGCCTAAAACTTGCGAATTTAAAATTGGGAATTTAACTCGGTCAAGAGTGCGAGATTTTCTCAATCCCAAAATTGCCCGTAATTAAGCGCGAGTCAAACTCATGACCCGATAGCCGCGCTTGTTTAATGTTTGCAGGGTGGAGGATAATTGGTCGTAAGCGACGACATATTCATCCATACTCAAGCGAATTTGCGGAGTAAAGGCGGCGGCGGCTTTGCTGACGCGAATGCGATATACGTCACCGCGATCGGCGGAAGTCGTTCCCGTGAGGGATGCTCCTTGAATGGGGGTTGCGGTATTGCGAGCTAATTCATAGGTTAAATGAGGACGACCCCCATCTCCTTGAGCGCGATCGCAGTTGGCGTAACCTTTATAAAGTTGAAACATCCGGGTAAACCCGACGGTTTTCTGCCCGGTTTGGGTATCGAAGCCCCGATAGTAGGGAACGATAAAATCACCAAAGTTCTGCACGTATTCCATCGAATCGATATAAGAATCGATATCGGCTTCAAATCCTTCTGTTTGATAGCAATCGAGGTGTTCGATGATTTCGGACTCGTCGTAAGGGGCGCGACCGAGAAGGTGTTTGAAGTTTAACTCGATGGTGCGAGGGTGATAATTGGGATAAAGGAATTTTTTCTTGTAGGTCTCGGATTTAGCTACGGCTCTCACGAAATCACGCACGGTGATAGCGCGATCGCAGAGTAAGGATTCTGCACTGGTAATGCGTTCGGACGACATAATATGATCGTTTCCGAAAACTTGCCGATAAACCGCTCGAATTGCAACCTTGGCATCATCTTGATTCCAATTGGGGCGCAGTTCGACGGGATCGCTATTGCTAAATGCAGAAGTTCCGAGGCTAGATGCTGCTGTGGTAATTGCCACGTTATTATTCTCCTCGTGTCGATCCAGTTGTTTGACATCTCCCCGCTTTAAAAAGACGGGAATTCTGTGTACGATTTGCAAAAAATATTGCTCGGAATAACAGAAAACCGTTAAAACCTTTCAACCGTCTCCTGCTTTTCCGAGCAATTGGGTAATACCCTAGCTCAGGGCATTAATTGCATAGTCGAGGTAAGAATTAGCTTCAACTGCAGGATCGCCGCTCAATCCATGATTGGCTTTGATGTAGCTGAGGGCTTCAACATACCAACTAGGAGATAATTCAAAGGTGCTGTTGATTTCATCTAATCCGGCGAGGAGGTATTCATCCATCGGACCAGTACCGCCAGCAATGAGGCAGTAAGTAACCATGCGTAAGTAGTAGCCGATGTCCCGTTCGCACTTAGCTTTACCTTCGGGGGAAGAAGCGTAGTTAGCACCCTGCATGGAGGTGGTGTAGGGGAACTTGCTGTAAACGGCATTAGCGGCACCGGAAACCAAGCCAGATGCTTTACCACTCAGGGTTTTAGCAGCTTCCAAGCTAGGACCGGCTTGACGCAAGCGACCGAATGCAACTTGCAGTTCAGAACTGCTTAAGAAACGACCTTGAGAATCTGCACCAGCAACGGCTTCAGTCAGGGGAGTTTTCATGGAAAAATTAACCTCTTTAACGATGATTTAACGATGATTTGCGAATGATTTGCGAAAAACCTTAAGCGATGTAACAAGTTAAAAACTTGTTGAAGGATTGTGAAATTGCTTGAGTCTAAAGTTCTCTTAACTTCTCTGGAGTTATTCCTTTGGAGTTGAGAGAATTAGCTTCTTAAGCAACTGCTGCAGCAGCGCGATCGAAGTAGCCAGCAATTTCAGCCATCAGAGCGCTACAATCTCCGGGGGTGATACCCGCGCGGTCATTAGCAATTGCAACTGCCGCTTCTTTCATTTTGGTTACGCCAGCAGCGACGGAAGCACCAGGAACTCCCAAAGCAACGTAGGTTTCGCGCAAACCGTTCAAGCAGCGATCGTCTAAAACGCTTGCATCGCCAGCGAAGATAGCGTAGGTTACATAACGCAGGACGATTTCCATATCGCGCAAGCAAGCAGCCATGCGACGGTTGGTGTAAGCATTTCCGCCAGGAGCGATTAACTGAGGCTGTTCGGCAAACAATGTACGAGCGGCGCTGGTAACGATCGCGGAAGCACTACCGGTAATGCGGTTTACTGCATCCAAACGCTTGGTGCCATCAGCAACCATAGCAGCGAGAGCATCGATTTGGGCGGCATCAAGGTAAGCACCTCGAGCATCGGCTTGGGAAACAACCCGC
Source organism: Spirulina sp. 06S082 (assembly GCF_034932145.1). NCBI lineage: Bacteria > Bacillati > Cyanobacteriota > Cyanophyceae > Spirulinales > Spirulinaceae > Spirulina > Spirulina sp. 06S082. Next base: position 14,563 of record NZ_JAYGHV010000151.1, read on the forward strand.
GTAAATGCGTCAAACATTAAAGCATCTCCTAAAACTTAACTGAATACAATTCTGAAATTTGGTTTTTTATCAACCAAAATTATTAAAACAAATCGAACGTGCAGATTTTGTGCAGTTTTCTCGAATATTCTTAAACATTGATAGCGTTTTGTAACGAAAAGTTAACAATTATCATTTTGGGGAATAGGGAATAGGCGGGGAACAGGGAACAGGCGGGGAACAGGTAAGAGTAGGTAAGAAGAAAGATGAGAAAAATTCGTCTCTCATCCCTCTTCTCTCATCTTTCCTGATGGGCGATTATCCTTTTAAACTCGCATTATCCTGGCTGTATTCTGCAATCTCGATCTTGACAGGTTGGGCGCGCCAAATTTCCGTAGCGTATTCGCGAATGGTGCGATCGCTGGAAAACTTGCCCATGCGCGCAGAATTAAGAATAGACATTTTCGTCCAGCCTTCTTTATCCTTATAAGACTCGCTGACTCGATCTTGACAATCCACATAGGCGCGGAAATCCGCCAAGAGCATATACTGGTCGTGGTAGAGCAGGGAATCGAGCAACGGCTTGAATAGTTCGCGATTGCCAAAGGAGAAATAACCCGATTCAATGCGATCGAGGGTACCTTTTAATTCCAGATCGCGGTGGTAATAGTCCATTGGGTTATATCCCTGCGCCTTCAAGTCCTTGACCTCCTGTGCCGTTAAACCGAACAAGAAGAAATTTTCCGCTTCCGCTTCCTCGCGAATCTCAATATTGGCACCATCAAGAGTTCCAATGGTTAAGGCACCATTCATAGCAAACTTCATATTTCCCGTCCCAGAAGCCTCTTTTCCGGCGGTGGAAATCTGTTCTGAGAGTTCTGCAGCCGGATAGATGCGCTGTCCGAGAGAGACATTAAAGTTAGCCATAAAGACAACCTTTAAGCGTCCTCGTACATCGGGATCTTTGTTGACAATTTCCCCCACAGAATTGATTAACTTAATCACCAACTTGGCCATAAAGTAGCCAGGAGCAGCTTTACCGCCAAAAATAAACGTGCGAGGTACTATCTCCATGTCAGGATTGCGTTTAATGCGGTTGTACATCGCAATAATGTTCAAGACGCTCAACAATTGACGCTTATATTCGTGAATGCGTTTCACTTGTACGTCAAACATGGAGTTTGCATCGATTTCGATATTATTGTGCTTCCAGATATAGTCGGCGAGAGCTTGCTTATTGGCTTGCTTGATTTCTTGCCAGCGAACTTGGAAAACGGGGTCATTGGCGAAGGTCTCCAATTTCCGCATCTGGTCTAAATTTTTTAACCAACCATCACCGACTTTTTCGGTAATGAGATCGGCTAACTTGGGATTGCACAATAAAATCCAGCGACGAGGGGTAACGCCATTGGTTTTGTTAAAGAATTTTTCCGGCCAGAGTTTGGCAAAATCTTTGAGGGTATCGCTTTGCAAAAGTTGCGTGTGCAGGGCGGCGACTCCATTAATGGCATGGGAACCCACACAAGCTAAATGCGCCATCCGCACGGATTTTTCCTCACCCTCTTGGATAATAGATAACCGTTCGATGAGTTCGGGTTCGTCGGGAAACCAAGTGCTGACATCTGCTAAGAAACGATGATTGATTTCGTAGATAATTTCGAGGTGACGGGGGAGAAGATAGCTAAACAAGCCTACAGACCAACGCTCCAGGGCTTCGGGGAGGAGAGTATGGTTGGTATAGGCAAAAGTCTTTTGGGTGATGTACCATGCTTTATCCCACTCCATATCGTGTTCGTCAATTAATAGACGCATCATCTCAGCAATGCTAACGGCGGGGTGAGTATCGTTGAGTTGAATGGCAAAATGTTCGTGCAGGTTGTCGAGATTGGGGTGTAGGCGCAGGTGATTGCGAATGATATCTTGCAGGGATGCCGAAACGAAGAAATATTGCTGTTCTAAGCGCAATTGTCGCCCTTGGGGGGTGTTGTCGTTGGGATAGAGAACTTTGGAGATGGTTTCCGAGGACATTTTGCTGGCCACTGCTCCATCGTAGTCTCCGGCGTTAAAGGCATCGAAGTTAAAATTTTCATCTTCTCCTGCGTCCGATCGCCACAAGCGCAAAGGATTAACGGTGTTGGTGTCGTAACCGGGGACGGGGGTATCGTAGGGAATGGCAGTCACCGTGCGATCGTGAACCCAAGTTACCTTAGAGCGACCGCGTCCGTCCCGAGAAACTTCTGTATAACCGCCGTATTTAACCTGTACGGTAGCCTCGGGGCGGGGAATTTCCCAGGGGTTGCCAAAGCGCAACCAGTTATCGGGGATTTCCACTTGCCAACCATCGCGGATTTGTTGGTGGAAAATACCGAATTCGTAGCGAATGCCGTAGCCGATCGCGGGAATTTCGAGGGTAGCAAGGGAGTCGAGGAAACAGGCCGCCAAGCGTCCCAAACCGCCATTTCCCAAACCGGGATCGTGTTCTTGTTCGATGATTTCATCGAGATCGAGTCCTGCATCTTTGATAACTTCGCGGATGTCATCATAAATGCCCAAATTAACAAGATTGTTACCCAGATGCCGCCCCATCAGAAACTCGGCAGACAGATAGCAAACTACTTTGACGTTTTGTTCAAAGTAAGTCTCTCGGGTCTTCATAAAACGATGCAGAAGTCGATCGCGCACGGTATAGGCCAGCGCCATAGA
>NZ_JAYGHV010000152.1:0-16470 GCF_034932145.1 Spirulina sp. 06S082
AATATTCTTTCTCTTACCTCTGGTCTTTCTTCATTTCTCATCGCCTCTTGTAAATTTTTCTTTTCTTCTGGCGATAAACAGTTCTTGGCTGGCATTTTTTCTCTTTTCTCCAAATCTACTATCCTTATTATATGTCACTTAGCCGCGTTTTAGCTTATTGGCATATTCAATGAGCCAAAAGACTTCTTCTGCATTCGGGTGTCGATATCGATATTCTCCACCTAAAGGGCGCACGATCGCGATATCGGGTTCCGGTTCTGAATGATCGCTGAGGGTAATAGGATGACTTTGACGGACTTCGGCGCGATCGCCTAATAAGCGTGTTAAATATTTATCGGTACGAGTTCCCAGATAAGCGTGTTCGGGTCCCTCTGGTGGTATTTCAACAATGTCTCCCTGCAATAGTTCCAGATGGCGCTCATCCAGTAATCCTGTAATAATCATCTGATGATATTCATCGAGACTCCATCGAGCCAGTGCGATCGCCATAATAATTTTTTTCCGATCGCAGAATTTGCGATCGCGTTTCCCATTAACTTTATACTATTGCAATTGTAAATGAGATGCCACCAACGCGATCGCCTTATCTTGTTACCAATTGCGGCGAAATAATTGACCCGTCCAAACGTTAAATAAGCCGTGAGGAAAATAGCCCAAAACTAGACCCAATGTGAGAGCAAACATCATGCCCCCTATCATATTAATTTCTAGATGAGTAGAATGAACGGCAACTTGTCCGAGAATATAGAAAATAATTGCCCCCCAAAGTGCTTTATTGCGGAGTTGCCAACCTTGGTAAATTCCAAAACTCGCACAAATGAGGAGAGAAGGATAAAACAAATAGAGCGAGAGTTGCTGAATTGCGTCTGATGCAAATATATCTGATGCAAACATAGTTGTTTTAGGAAGTTGTTTTAGGAAATGAAGAAGTTCTAAAATAGAGCATCTACAGTTTTGATGTTATAACACACCAGAACCCTAAGATACTTGCTCCTAAACCTAGCAGAAAGAATGACAGAAGTTGAGATTTACTTATTTTTTTAACAACAAAGATAACAAACTTTACGAAAAATGAAGAGATCGCAGGCGATCGCATCGTTTTGTGTAATTTTAATGACCGAAAATAAATTTCTCCTGAAGTAGGGGTTTGGTTCCCAAACCCATGAATTACTGAATTACAAATTTGAGATGCACCCATTTCTTATTTGAATCTTGTCATTTGGACTCGATAGCGTTGTTTCTTCGTCACGGCAATTTCCCCTATTTCAACCCTTCCTTTTCCTCGCATAGAAATCAAATCCCCCGATTTTACCGTGTAACTGGGTTGGGAAATTTCTTTCCAATTTACCCGTACATCTCCCGAAGAAATCGCCTCTACCATTTTATTGCGAGAAAGCCCTAAACCTGCCGAGGCGATCGCATCCAAACGCAACGAGGCTTCCACTGTTGTCATTTCCTTCTTAGTTGGGGGACGAACTTTTAATTCACCGATCTCGATGGGTCGTACCTTGACAGGCACCGATCGCACTTGCAGCAAAGTGCCTTGCAAAAAATCTACCAATTCCGGCACAACGATCGCCTGTCCCCCTCGTTCCCCCAAGACTAAAATATCGCCAATTTTTTCTCGGACTACCCCCGTCCCTAAAATAGCCCCCAAAAAGTCCCGATGAGTCGCGGGATCGAACAAAAAATTCCCTGCAATATCGATCGCCGCTAATTCCACTTGAGACTCCTCTAAGGGCAATTCAGACCGGGCGATCGCGATTCTTTGGCGTTCTGCTTGAGGATATCCCCCCCAGGCCAATAACTTCAACTCCGTTAACTTAGCAAATCTTTCCCGAACCTCCATGACTACTGGAGGGGAGAAAAAATCCGTCACCGTCACTTCCCAAGTCTTCAAGGCTTGTTCAGCGCGATCGATAATACGCACCATTTCTTCGCGGTTGTCAACCCCTTTTAATAATTCTTCTTTGGGTAGCATTTTTTTTGAGGTGTGGGGGGTGTGGGGGGTTTGGGGAGTGTGGGGAGGGTGGGGAGGGTGGGAATTTAGTTAAAACTGTTCGGTATAACCTTGTAAAGTTTCGGGGTTAAATTGCCGCAAAATTGGCGTGGCTTTATTATGAGTCGGTTTTGAACCGTTGACAATCACTAAATATTTGCCTTCCTGCAAGCGGTTGCGATAAGGAAGCGCATCGCCACTCCCTTGAGATAAACCTACACCACCGCCAACAAAAATACTACCCATCGAACCCCCCATCGCCCCCAAAAAGCCGCCGAGAATATTATTCCCGAACTGTCCCGTCCAAGTAAAAACATTCGTGTGGGCGATCGCATTAAAAGTAAACCCCGCCGCAAAACCAAAAGGAATCAGCCACGCTGCCATAAAAATAGCCTGTTTCTTGGCCTGTTGTCCTGGATCTACAAAGCCAAACTCATCGGCACTTTTATAACCGCGACCCACAATCGTTAATAAATCCGTAGAGATACCCGCCTTCTCCAAAGATGTATAGGCTTCTTCCGCCTGAATGCGATCGGGCAACACTGCAATTAAATAACTCATAAACCCGAAAAATTCAAAATCTTTGCAACAAACTCCTTATTATGGTGCATTTCTCGCTACAATGCCTACTGCATTCCTGAAAATTTCCTACTTTGTAGTTTTTTAAATTTGTTTTTATCATTATGGCCAAAGTTCTTGTCTCTGACCCCATCGACCAAGCAGGCATTGACATTCTCTCTCAAGTTGCTCAAGTTGATGTTAAAACCAAACTTCCCCTAGAAGAACTGATAAAAATTATTCCTGAATATGATGCCCTCATGGTGCGATCGGGAACCAAAGCAACCCAAGAAGTCATCGATGCAGGAACCCAATTAAAAATTATCGGGCGTGCAGGGGTCGGAGTTGATAACATCGATATTCCTGCCGCTACGCGCCGAGGAATCGTCGTTGTTAACTCTCCCGAGGGTAACACCACCGCCGCCGCAGAACACGCCCTGGCGATGATGCTATCCCTCTCTCGTCACATTCCTGCGGCTAACCAATCTTTGAAAGAGGGTCAGTGGGATCGCAAGCGTTTCGTCGGTGCCGAAGTTTCCAAAAAAACCCTCGGGGTCGTCGGTTTGGGTAAAATTGGCTCTCATGTCGCCACTGTAGCAAAAGTGATGGACATGAAATTGCTGGCTTACGATCCCTTTATTTCTTCCGAACGCGCCGAACAATTGGGCTGTCGTTTAGTGGATTTGGATATTCTTTTCCGAGAATCTGACTATATTACCCTCCATGTCCCTAAAACTCCTGAAACGGCAAATTTAATTAATGCGGAGGCTCTTGCTAAAATGAAGCCCACCACTCGCATTATTAATTGCGCCCGAGGTGGGATCATTGATGAAACTGCTCTGGCTGAAGCCTTAAAAACAGGCAAAATTGCGGGTGCGGCTTTAGATGTCTTTGATAGCGAACCTTTGGGGGAATCGCCTTTACGGGAAGTGGGGGAAAACATTGTCCTCACGCCCCATTTAGGCGCTTCCACGGCTGAAGCCCAAGTTAACGTTGCTGTAGATGTTGCCGAACAAATTCGGGATGTTTTATTAGGACTTCCAGCGCGATCGGCGGTTAATATTCCCGGTTTGAATCCTAAAGTGATGGAGAAACTCAAGCCCTATTTACAATTAGCAGAAACATTAGGAAATTTAGTCGGACAATTGGCAGGAGGACGCATCGATCATTTTACCGTCCGCTTGCAGGGGAATTTAGCCACCGAACAAAGTCAACCGATTGTTGTTGCGGCTTTGAAAGGATTACTTTATCAAGCTCTGAGGGAACGAGTAAACTATGTGAATGCCAGTATTGAGGCCAAAGAACGGGGCATTCGGGTGATTGAAACCAAAGATGCTTCGGCATCGGACTATTCTGGTTCTTTGCATCTTGATGCCCGAGGTTCTTTAGGAGAACATTCTGTTACTGGTGTTTTGTTGGAAGATGGGGAAATTCGGGTGACGAATATTAACGGATTCCCGATCAATTTACCTCCCAGTTCCCATATGCTCTTCACTTTACACCGGGATATGCCGGGTATTATTGGCAGGTTGGGAACGTTGTTGGGGAATTTTAATGTCAATATTGCCAGTATGCAGGTGGGTCGTCAGATCGTGCGGGGTAATGCAATCATGGCGGTGAGTTTGGACGATCCTCTTCCCGATGAATTGCTGAAAGAAATTACGGAAATTCCTGGCATTAATGATGCTTATACGGTGATGTTGTAAAGCCAGAAGAGAAAGCCGATTATCTATAGGACTTACCTATTAACGGGCAAGATTCACGCACTACCGTAACAATAGAATACAGTAGTGGGAGCGTCTCGCTCCCTAGCTGTGTAAGTCTCGCTCCCTAGCTGTGTAAGTCCTAACCCATTACCAAGTACCCAAACACAATGTCAAATAACTGGTGGGAAATTCATGTTCTGTGCGAACCGATCTTAGAGGATCTGGTTTTTTGGCGGCTGGATAAGTTTGGCTGTCAGGGGACGGCTAGCGAACGACAAGGGGAATCTTTGTCCATGAGAGCATATTTCCCGCAGGATTTGGCGCGTTCTTTGGATTTGGCGGCTTTGTCTCTCTGGTTGCGTCAAGATGCCCTTGCGGTGGAGATGCCGCTACCGATGACTCAATGGAAGTTAATCGATGAGGAAGATTGGGGGAGTACCTGGAAAAAGTATTGGCAGGCGCAGGAGGTGGGCGATCGCTTTTTGATTTATCCGGTGTGGTTGACTCCTCCCGAGAATAGCGATCGCGCTATCATTCGTATCGATCCTGGGGCGGCTTTTGGGACGGGGACTCATCCCACGACGCAACTCTGTTTGGAGGCGCTGGAAATGCGGGTTTGGGGGGAGGAAAAGGAAGAAATCGCGATCGCGGATATTGGTTGCGGTTCGGGTATTCTCTCCATTGGGGCGATTTTAATCGGGGCAAAGCAAGCCTACGCGGTAGATACGGATGCGATGGCGATTAAATCCACGGAGGTTAACCGCGATCTCAATCAAATTGATGCTCAACAGTTGATCGCACAAAAGGGAAGTATCGATCGCATTCTCTCTTTAGCAGGAGGACAGGTCGATGGCATTGTTTGTAATATCTTGGCGGAAGTGATTATCGAAATGATTCCCCAAATGACGGAAATTACCAAACCTAAAGGCTGGGGTATTCTCAGTGGTATTCTCTTGGACCAAGCTAAACCTATTGCCGATCGCCTCGAGGAAGAAGGTTGGATAGTGGCAACCCTCTGGCGGCAAGGGGAATGGTGCTGTTTTAATGTGCGAAGATCCTGATGGGGGAGGGGCGATCGGTTTGTTCAATATTTCCTCAACTATCAACCGATCGCCGGAATGTTAATGCAAATTTGACAGCCTAAACCAGGCTGACTGTGAAGAGAAAAACGCCCTCCCAAGGCTTCAACTCGTTCTTGCATTCCCTGCAAGCCAAAACCTGTCGTATTTTCGCACGGTTCAAATCCTGTACCGTTGTCTTTGATTTCTAGATCGATGGCGATCGCACTCGAGGATATCTCTAATTCGACGCGATCGGCTTGACTATGTTTGGTAATATTAGTGAGGGCTTCTTGGACGACGCGATAAAGAACGGTTTGAATTTCTGGATGTAGGGGTTTGGAGGGTTTGGAGACCAAACCCCTACATTGCGAAATAACCTCGATCTGGGTAGTTTGTTGAAATTCCCGGATTAATTTTTTTAAGGCCAAATCCAGCGATCGCCCTTGTAAGGGTGGGTTTCTCAAACTGGCTACAGACTGACGTACATCTGTGAGAGCCTCTTTATTCAAACGTTGCGCTTCTGTGAGATGATAGCGGGCTTTTTCCGGATTTTGGGCAAAATAGAGGGCGGCGTTTTCCAGTTGAATACTTTGGGCAGTGAGAGAATGACCGACAGAATCGTGCATTTCTCTGGCGATGCGGGTTCTCTCTTGTAGGGTGGCTTGATTTTCGATTAACAGGGAATACTTGCGGAGGCGATCGTTAGCGCTAGTCAGTGCTTGACGGCTTTGACGTTCTGAAAGTAACGACCCGACCATTAACAAAACAAAGGCTAAAACTAGCCCAAATAGTAAGGCAGAATTAATAGCAAAACCAAAAGCAATTCGCAACCATTCCGAAGCAATTTCCCCTGGCCTAATGGTATTATGGCGCTGAATAACCCAATAAATTCTCAAGATGAGGCGCAGAATAAAGAATCCGTAAGCACATAAAGCAACGGTTAAACGTCCCGGCCAAGGGAAGAGAATACAAGCGCGAATCACAACGATTAATAGTAGGGCAAAAAAGAGGGATTCCCGGCGACCACCGAGGAAAATTGCCAACCAGCATAACCCAAACCCTAAAGCCACATAGAGGATTTTTTGCAGTCTCCCTCCTGTTGGCAAACGCAAGCCCAGTAATCCCAATAAGCCAATACAGCCGATCGCGCCGATGGGGAAGGGACGCGATCGCAGAGGAGGAGGTGTTTGCCAACCCAAACGATGAGGGGGAGGTAAATTTTGCGGGGAAAGGGCGGCAATGAGAGCAATTCCTAAGAGAATCCATTCAAGGTACAGTAGAAGACGGAAAGAGCGATCGCGCCAAAGTTCGTTTTTGAGCATGGGTAAATAAAAGGGTGCGATCCCATTGAGGTGCGATCGCCATTTAAAAATAGCTTAACATTGCCCAACTTGGTTAATCTACGGGCGATCGCACCTCAAACCTCGGGTCAAAAGTCACAGGAAAACTTCACCCTCAAGTCCTATTGATAAAGCAGCTAAAAGCTAAAGTATAGGCGATCGCAATCTTTTTTGGGGATGTTTGCTCAAATTCCTACTCTCTCTACTTTTCAGCCTCCTTGTCACCTCTAAAGTAAAAAAAGTCAGGTTATACTGAGAAAAATGAATGACTGAAATGAGTCCCATGAAGTATTCTCGCATTCCTCACAGACTTATCTTTTCGGCGATCGCTTTCCTAACTTGTTTCTTTGTCGCTTGTAATACCAGTCCCCAACAACCTTTAAAAATTGGTCTGACCAGTTGGACGGGATATGAACCTCTTTATTTAGCTCGCGATCTAGGCTATTTTAATGATGCTCCCCTTGAGATTATTGAGTATTCTGGTATCGCTGAGATGCGACGAGCATTTGATAATGGTGAAATCCATGTATTATCGTCAACTTTGGATAGCGCTCTACTGCGTGCAGAACGAAATAACGATTTGCGACTATGGCTACTCTTAGATACTTCTAATGGTGGGGATGCGCTAGTGGGACAATCTGAGGTTAAAAGTATTCAAGACTTGAAAGATCGTACTGTCGGTTTAACCCCCGAGGCTTTATCCCTACTCGTTTTTACCCGTGCATTACAAAGTGTGGATTTGCCTCTCGATGCAGTCAAACAAGTTTCTTTAGATGGGATTGAGCCAGAAACTGCTTTTGAGGACAAGGAAATAGATGCTATTATTACTTACGATCCTCTTCTCTCCAAACTACTCCAACAAGGGGCAAATTTACTTTTCGATACTCGTCAAATGCCTGGTGAAGTTGTCGATGTTCTCCTCAGTTACCAAGAGACACAAGACAAATTCCCCCAGAAACTTCAAACCTTAGCGGAAGGTTGGTTTAAAGCCTTACAATACATTCAGAAAAACCCTGATGATGCAGTGCAACGGATGGCAGATCGTCAAGGGATTAGCCAAGAAGAATTTACCCAATCTCTGAAAGGATTGCGCCTTATGGATTTGGAGAAGAATAAAGTTTTGCTCTCTGGACAAGATATGGAATTACATGAGGGAGCAAAACGATTAACTACTTTTCTAATCGAGCAGGAATCTCTGAAACAAAAAGTCGATCTGGACAATTTATTTGACGATCGCTTTGTTAAGGTGATCGAGCAATCTTAAATCTAGATACAATTGTATTTTTCTCAAGAAATAAATATTGATCTCTCTGTCGTCTATGACTCGCTTTCCTTTTCCTCTACGATTTTCTATTTCCATAATTCTTCTCCTGTTTGGTACCGTGTTTAGTGCGGTATCTTTTCAACGTGAAATCTCTCTCGCTCTCGAGCGGGGAGAAGCAGATATGACTCGACAAGCTATTTTTACAGGAAATCAAACTGTGGGTTTATTAGAATATCTTTATCGCGATCGCGATGAGCGAGGGATAGATATTCTCATCGATCAATTAGCAGGTGCTCACAACATTAATATCGCTTTAATTTTCGATGAGAACGATCGTGTTTTATGGTCTACTCAGCGATCGCTGCGCGATCGCTCTATTGAAGAAACCAATGCTTCTTCTTTTAGGGAGAAAATGACTCAGGCTCGCCGTCAAGTAGGAGCAGAAGTACAATTAAGAAAAGATCGAGAAACACTGTGGATGTTTCATCCAGTTGGGTTGGAGTTTAAGGTGGGGAATACTTTTCCCGAGCGTGTAGGGATTTTAGCAGTTGAATACGATTTAAGGATTACTCGAGCTATAGCTTATCGAGATGCCACAAGGCGATCGCTGGGGTATGGAATTGCGATCGTCATTTTGGGAACATTACTCTGGTTTTTCTTTGATAACATTGTGACCAAACGAGCATCGCATTTGGTGAAAACAAGTCAACGATTATCTGGAGGAAATTTGACAATTCGGGCTAGATTAAAAGGCTCAGATGAACTATATTGTATTGCTGTTGCCTTTAATCAGATGATTGAGGAAATCCAAAAAAAGCAGGAAGCCTTAGAACAAACTCTCAGAGAACTTAAACAGACTCAATCGCAATTGATTCAATCTGAAAAAATGTCTGGTTTAGGGCAAATGGTGGCCGGAGTTGCTCACGAAATTAATAATCCTATCAATTTTATTTATGGCAATGTTCCCCATGTCGATCGATATACGCAAGATTTACTAGATATTATCAACGATTATCAAAAATTTTATCCTAATCCCATACCAGAAATTGAGGATAAATTAGAAGAAATAGATTTTGACTTTATTAACGAAGACTTACCCAAACTGCTCAAATCGATACGAAGTGGAGCTAATCGCGTTAAAGAAATTGTGGTGGGATTGCGAACATTTTCTCGTTTAGATGAGGCTCAAAATAAAATGGTTGATATTCATCAAAGTCTTGATAGTACGATTTTATTTTTGCAACATCGCTTAAAATCGGATCGAGGTATTCCAGAAATTAAAATTGTCAAATCCTACCATAATTTGCCTGAAATTGAGTGTTATGCAGGACAATTAAATCAAGTTTTTTTCAATATTTTAAATAATAGTATCGATGCTCTCATTGAAACAGCACGAGAGAATAAAGAATTTCAAAATCCTGCTATTGTTATTCAAACCCAATCGATCGACAATTGCTGGGTTCAGATCGCGATCGCGGATAATGGTAAGGGTATCGATCCAGAAACACAAAAGCACATTTTCGATCCTTTTTTTACCACTAAACCTATTGGGAGTGGGACAGGACTGGGACTATCGATCGGTTATCAAGTTATTGTCGAAAGACATAAGGGAAAATTAGAGTGCCATTCTGCGATTGGAGAGGGAGCAAAATTTATCATTGAGATTCCTTTAAAACTCGATTTGCTTAAGGGGATTGGATGATGATAGTCTACGGTAACTGGATTTGGTATGAACTCAATTTTTTACACGACCAATAAAAAAATAGCACAAAAAAAGGGACGCGATCGCGCCCCTTCTAACTCTTCTCAAAAATAAGTTTTAACTCTTTTCTAAAAGAACCCTAGATTGATGTTGAGGACGAACGATAACTTTGTTATCTTCATCAATATCAACCTCTGCTTTATCGCCTTCCTTAACGCGACCAGAAAGAATCTCCTCAGCGAGAACATCCTCCAGCAAGCGCATAATTGCCCGGCGTAAAGGACGCGCCCCATAACTGGGATTATATCCCTCTTCCACCAAGCGTTCTTTGAATTTTTCCGTAACCGTTAAGATAATCTCTTTTTCCGTTAAGCGTTGGAACACTTCTTTGAGCAGGATTTCGGAAATTTCTTTCACCTCATCCTTAGTCAACTGACGGAAGACAATAATCTCATCGAGACGGTTAAGGAACTCGGGACGGAAGTAGTTTTTCAACTCTTCATTCACCAAAGAACGAATGCGATTATATTGGGCATCGTCTTGGTTATCGCTAAACTCAAACCCTAACCCCGCAGCACCTTTTTCAATCACCTTAGAACCGATGTTTGAGGTCATAATTAACAAAGTGTTCTTAAAGTCCACCGTGCGACCTTTAGCATCCGTTAGGCGACCGTCTTCAAGGATTTGCAAGAGCATATTAAAGACATCGGGATGCGCCTTTTCAATCTCATCAAAGAGAACGACGGTATAGGGACGACGACGGACGGCTTCTGTGAGTTGTCCCCCCTCGTTATACCCCACATAACCCGGTGGGGAGCCGATTAACTTGGAAACCGTGTGACGTTCCATGTATTCCGACATATCCAACCGGATCATTGCATCTTCCGAGCCGAAGAAATAGGCTGCGAGAGACTTAGTTAATTCGGTTTTTCCTACCCCCGTCGGACCGGAGAAGATAAAACTAGCAATGGGTCGGTTGGGATTTTTCAAGCCCACCCGAGCGCGACGAATGGCACGAGAAACGGCTTTTACCGCATCCTCTTGACCGATCAAGCGCTGATGCAAGGTATCTTCCATCTTCATGAGCTTTTCGGACTCGCTTTCCGTGAGCTTCTGCACCGGAACGCCAGTCCAAGAGGCGACAATGTGAGCAATTTCCTCCGAATCAACGTGAGGACCCTCTTCCTCGCTACCATCTTCATTTTTCTTGGCCGCAGCGATGGTGCGAATTTGTGCCTTGATGTCCATTTCGCGATCGCGCAATTCCCCGGCTTTATCGAAATCCTGCGCCCTGACTGCATCATCCTTTTGTTTGAGGATTTGTCGCAATTCCTTATCTAATTCCTTCGCGGCTGGGGGAAGCTGGGAATTAATTAAGCGCACTCGCGAACCCGCTTCGTCAATCAGGTCGATCGCCTTATCTGGGAGATAGCGATCGCTAATATAGCGATCGGACAATTTCGCTGCTGCTTCTAAAGCCTCGTCTAAAATTTTCAGCTTGTGATGCTGTTCGTAACGTTCCCGCAAACCGTAAAGAATTTCAATGGTTTCTTCAACGCTAGGTTCTCCTACCATAACGGGTTGGAAACGGCGTTCTAAGGCAGCATCTCGCTCGATATGCTTGCGATATTCATCCAGGGTTGTCGCGCCGATGCACTGCAATTCCCCTCGTGCTAAAGCAGGTTTGAGAATATTCGCCGCATCGATCGCCCCTTCTGCGGCACCGGCTCCGATCAGGGTGTGAACCTCGTCAATGACCAAGATCACATTACCCGCCGAGCGAATTTCATCCATGATTTTTTTGAGGCGTTCCTCAAATTCTCCTCGATATTTGGTGCCGGCGACCAATAAGCCAATGTCAAGAGTGACAACGCGCTTATCTTCGAGAATATCAGGAATATCTTGTTGAGCAATACGCTGGGCCAAACCTTCGGCGATCGCGGTTTTCCCCACCCCTGGTTCGCCAATTAAGACGGGATTATTTTTAGTGCGACGACCGAGAATTTGAATAACCCGCTCGATTTCCTTAACCCGTCCGACGACGGGATCGAGCTTGCCATCGGCGGCCATTTGCGTTAAATTGGAACCAAACTCGTCTAGGGTTGGCGTTTTCGTGCGTCCGCCGGGTCCTGCGTTGGCAGGCACTTCCGCCGTTTCCCCCAACATCCGGATCACCTGAGTTCTGACCTTGGAGAGGTCTACCCCCAAATTCTCCAAAACCCGTGCCGCAACCCCTTCTCCTTCGCGAATCAAACCGAGAAGTAAGTGTTCCGTGCCGATGTAATTATGCCCGAGTTGACGAGCTTCTTCTAGAGACAATTCTAAGACGCGCTTGGCTCTAGGGGTAAAGGGAATTTCTACAGCAACGAAACCGGAACCTCTGCCGATAATTTTTTCGACTTCAATTCTGGCATCCTTGAGGTTAACGCCCATGGACTTGAGAACTTTGGCAGCCACGCCCGTTCCCTCGCCAATCAAACCCAGGAGAATCTGCTCGGTGCCGACAAAGTTGTGACCCAAGCGACGCGCCTCCTCCTGAGCCAACATAATGACCTTGATGGCTTTTTCTGTGAAGCGTTCAAACATGACCTATCATCCCTGTTGCTTGCCCGTTGTCAGCCCATTCTAGCACAGGCCAATCGATCCCCGTTGTTTTCGGTTGCGATCGGCTATTACGGTAGGATTGCTTAATTTGTGGATATCGAGGAAGCGATCGCCTCGGTTTTGCGGTTTTGCTGGGAATTTTTGGGAGAAAAGTCGGATGTTTTGTCATCATTCGGTTGGGAAAATTGACGAAAGATCGCGAGGGAAGATGCGATCTCGATCAATGTTTGAGGATAGTGGCGATCGCAATCATCATAGGTCTAGATTCACAGAAATTTGCGAGGGCGATCGCTGTGTTTCCTTAAAAAGGGAATCATACTAAGGGTCTAGTTACAACGGTTCAAAATCAACTTTTTAAGAAGCTGCTATCGCCATGAATTTTAATCTCTTTCAAACCGAAAACCAAAGTGTGAGTCACCAAGATCGTGATTGTGTTTACCTTGTTAGCACTCCTAATCAATCTAGAGTTTGTAATACGATAGAACAAGTTCTTGAAGTAATTGAACCGTTTGTTTTAGAAGAATCTCTTTATACTGGCGAACCCGATCTCTTATACGAAGTACCTTATCTTTTAGATTGTCAAGGATATATGAAAGGAAAAAATTGGGAAGTTACTTTAACTCCTCGTATTTAAAGTATAAAACAACGAGTGATTGGTATCAATAATATTAAAATAGTAGGGGTTTGGTCTCCAAACCCCCAATATTTTGGTCTAAAAAGTGCGATCGCCGCAGAAAAGCATTCTCTTCACGGCGATCGCATTTTTGATATTTTTCCTATATTGGGGGTTTGGAGGGGTTTGGAGGGGTTTGGAGAGGGGTTTGGAGACCAAACCCCTACACTGGGGGTTTGGAGACCAAACCCCTACTAATAATTACCTCTAGTCCTTCCTTTGCCAAAATACTTCCTGGTCTGAGAATTTCCACCTCTTCACCAATTTTATCGAGTTGATCGTCGCTATGATTGGGTTCGTGATGGAAAACAACAAAGCGTTTAACTCCGGCCGCATCGCAAATCTTAGCTCCTTCTTGCCAGGTTGAATGTCCCCAACCTACCTTCGGAGATTTTGGGTTGTGATATTCTTCATCAGTGTACATAGCATCGTAAATCAAAATATCCGCATTTCTGGCTAGATGTAAAACATTTTCGTCAAGGCGATCGGGGAAATGTTCCGTATCGGTACAATAAACCGCCGTATAGCCTCCCCAACTGATGCGATATCCCATTGCACCATTAGGATGATTGAGGGGGGTGGTTTCAATTTCAATATCATCTAAGTGAAAGACTTCGCCGCAGACAATATCGTGAAACTTTAATTTTGCCTTAATATCGGACACGGGAACAGGAGAGTCAACATGAAGGACGCGATGGTGAAAATGCGTCTCCATCTTCATTTCCTCCCCTTCCGGGGGAACCTGTCCGTGAATGTGAAAACAATCTTCTTCGTTAAAGGCGGGGAAAAAGAAAGGCACTCCTTGGATATGATCCCAATGATAGTGGGTAAAAAAGACAAAGGCTTCTACGGGAGAGTATTTGAGCAAGTATTTTCCCAAACCTCGCAGTCCCGTTCCACCATCAAAAATGAGTCTTTTCCCTCCTACTTCCATTTCAACGCAAGAGGTATTACCGCCGTAGCGGATGGTTTGAGGACCGGGAGAGGGAACACTGCCTCGGACTCCCCAAAATCGGATTAGAAATTCAGAAGAAGAGATGGTTTGCATGGGACACTTAAGGCGTTAACACAGTACATTGACCCCGATCGCGCAGCAGGTGATCGCATAAAACTAAGGCAACCATTGCTTCTACCATAGGCACGGCTCTCGGCAAAACGCAAGGGTCATGTCGCCCTTTGGCGGCTAAAACGGTTGCTTCGCCACTGCGAGTCACCGTTTTTTGCTCTTGGCCTATGGTAGCAGTTGGTTTAAAGGCTGCACGCAAAATAATATTTTCGCCGTTGCTGATGCCGCCTTGTACGCCACCAGAACGGTTGGTAACGGTACGAATTTCGCCGCTTTCATCGGTGTAAAATTCGTCGTTATGTTCTCTCCCCGTCAACAGGGTACCGGCAAAACCGGAGCCAATTTCAAAGCCTTTACTAGCAGGAAGGGACATAATTGCTTTGGCTAAATCTGCTTCTAATTTATCAAATACAGGCTCGCCGAGTCCTTTCGGGACATTTCTGGCGACACATTCGACTACACCCCCGAGAGAATTTTTCTCGCGTCTGACGCGATCGATTAGTTCTATCATTTGTTCGGCGCATTCGGAGTTGGGACAGCGCACGATATTGCTTTCCACTTGTTCGAGGGTGACGGTATCGGCATTGACGATCGCTTCTAGGTCTTTAATTCGTTTAACATAACCGACAATTTCAACTCCTGCCACCTGTCGAAGGATTTTTTTGGCGATCGCCCCGGCCGCGACTCGTCCAATGGTTTCTCTAGCGGAGGATCGTCCCCCTCCCTGCCAGTTACGGATGCCATATTTTGCGTCGTAGGTGGCATCGGCGTGGGAGGGACGGTATTTTTGTTCCATCTCTTGATAGTCTTGGGGGCGGGGGTCTTTGTTCCGCACGAGGATGGCGATAGGGGTTCCTAATGTTTTGCCGTTAAAGACTCCAGAGAGAATTTCGCAGCGATCGGCTTCTTTGCGGGGTGTTGTGATTTTACTTTGCCCTGGACGGCGGCGATCGAGTTCAAATTGGATTTCTGCGGGGGTAATTTCCAGTTGAGGTGGACAGCCATCAATAACCACGCCAACGCCCCCACCGTGGGATTCTCCAAAGGTGGTAATGCGAAATAGATGTCCGAAGGTACTGCCCATATTTCTCGTGCGCGTTGGCGTTAAATACTTTGCCATTTTAACTTCAGCAGGTTAAAAATTGTAGGCCACACTAAAATGAATGCTATCGTCTTGAGCATTGACGGGGCGATCGCACTGGAAAATCAATTCAGCCAGTTTTATCAAATGAAGTTCTATGAGAATCCTAATTGTAGAAGATGACCAGAGAATTGCCAGTCCCTTAGCCAAAGATCTGCGCTATCAGCACCATGTAGTGGAGATTGCCCGAGATGGCTTAGAAGGGTGGAATTATGCCAATAGCGGTGATTACGATCTGATTTTGCTGGATTTAATGCTGCCCAAACTAGATGGAATGAGTATCTGCCAACGCTTGCGGCAAATGAATTCTCCCGCCCTAATTTTGATGCTCACTGCCAAAGACACTACACAGGATAAAGTTTTGGGTTTAGATGCCGGGGCGGATGACTATCTGGTCAAGCCATTCACCCTAGAAGAACTTGCAGCCCGCATCCGGGCGCTATCGCGCCGAAGTCGCGAGCCGATGCAGCCTCGCCTCGAGTACGGCGAACTTAGCCTCGATCCAGCTATCCAAACCGTAACATTTGGAGGATTGCCCCTGATCTTGACTCCAAAGGAGTATGGCATCTTAGAATATTTTCTGCGCCATCCCCGTCAGATTGTCAGCCGCTCAGTCCTGCTTGATAAGCTCTGGGAATTTGATGATATCTCTGGAGAAGGCACAGTGAAAACTCATATCACTAACCTACGCAGCAAGCTGAAGGCGGCAGGCAGTCTAGAACCCCCAATCAAAAACGTTTACGGTATGGGATATCGCTTAGAATAATCATGTTTCAACCCATCCGGACGCGCCTCCTGATTTCCAACCTGATTGTGTTTGCCCTGGTATTGGGGAGCTTTGCTGGAGTTGTGCGGCTGGTGTTTTGGCGCAATTTGCAGCAGCAGTTAACCGATCGCCTCACCACTTTGGGCCAGAGTGCTGCCGCTAGCAGCGAGTATGAGGGCGGCCAAATTAAGGTGGAGGATGATGTCTCAATCGCTGATTTACAGCGACAGCAGCAAGCCATACAGTGGTTCGATCTTCAGGGTACTTTAATCGAGCAGCAAGGCGATACAATTTTAGTACAAAAGCTCGATCCTCATGCCTTGGTTCAGGTACAAGACACAAACCCAGCAATTCAGGCGGTGACGCTTCCCATTATCAACAGCGATACCAAAGCACAAATTGGCTATGTGCGGGTGAGCCAGTCGTTAGCTCAACTAGATGAGACCTTGACTCAACTCGACTGGGGGTTAGCATTGGGGGTACTGGTCGGACTGGGAATTAGTGGTGCAGGAATAGTCTGGCTTAATCGGCAAGCGATGATTCCTGTCGAACAAAGTTTTCAACAGTTGAAGCAGTTTACCGCCGATGCC
>NZ_JAYGHV010000153.1:0-16365 GCF_034932145.1 Spirulina sp. 06S082
CAAATTTTCTAGGATATTTAAAATAAATAGAAGCAAAGTTTTTCTTGCTTGATTGTATTCTGGATCATTGGTATTTAAACGAAACCAAATATCAATCTGAGGAATAAATCCAAAAGCATCAGCTATGATATTTTTAGTTCCTTCTGAAACTTTGTTTACACCTAGAATCATTCCAGAAGTAACTATTGTTGGATTTTCTAACTCTTTTTCAACCCATTCAAAATCTATCTTATTTGAGATTATTTCTAAAACTTGTGAGGGTTCAATTGCTGTAGAAATTTTTAATTGATATGAAAGAGACATTTTCTTGTTAAACCTCCATTCCATATTATAGCCTGCCTTGGCCAGAGTTATTGCCGATTCGTTTTCTCGCCTGAGCGATCGCCGAGTCTCCTCATCCTCATTATCTCCAATTTGACTTGGAATTCCTCTTGGTATACCGCCTAAATTTTGAGAAGGAAGAGTGCGATCGCCCATATTCATCTTTTCTATCAATCCTCTTTATGATATCGTGATTCGGGAATCACAAATTTTCCTTAAAAAAGGACGTAATATTTTTTTGTATAGCACGATCGCTCAAATCTAACTCGTTAAATTTCCTATGATAGAAATAACTGCACCTACATTCCAGAATACTCCTGTTTTAATTTCTCCTCCTCTTCTTCCAGAACAAATTAAACTTGAAAAAACCTTGAATTTAGGGGTTTTAGCCTCTGGAAGCGGGAGTAATTTTGAAGCGATCGCGCAATCTATTGCAGCAGGAAAACTTAATGCCCGCATTCAAGTTATTATTTATAATAAGCCTAAAGCTAAGGCCGCAGAACGAGCAAAAAATCTTGGAATTCCCGCCGTTTTGTTGGACCATCGCCATTACAAAAGCCGAGAAGCATTAGATTTTGCTATTGTTAAAACCTTACAAGAATATCAAGCCGATTGGGTGATTATGGCAGGCTGGATGCGAATTGTCACCTCGACTTTACTCGATGCTTTTCGCGATCGCGTCATCAATATTCACCCCAGTTTACTCCCTAGTTTTCCTGGAATTAAAGCCGTTGAACAAGCCTTAGATGCAGGAGTCAAGGTGACAGGATGCACCGTCCATCTCGCTTGTTTAGAAGTCGATAGCGGACCCATTCTCATGCAGGCTGTCGTCCCTATTTTAGCCGATGATACTGCCGAAACGCTTCACTCTCGCATTCAAATTCAAGAACATCATATCTTTCCCCCGGCGATCGCCTTAGCTGCAAAACGGTTACAAAATAACGATCCTCTAGTTTAAAAGCAGCAACTCTGCATTATTGCCAAATAAATAGTACATGATTTCTACTCCAATCGCTTTTGCCATTGGAGTAAACTCGTCAGTGCAAATCCCATAATTGTACTCGAACAAATCCAAGTGAGTCCTAATCCGATCGCCTCGCTAAGATAGAGATGGGTTAGCGATCGCAAAATCCCCCCGATCGTCCATCCCACCCCCAAACTAAACCCCCAACAGACACTATTCAATACAGCCCATAAATAGGGGAAAGGGATAGTATGTCGCAAAACAAAACTTTGCATTGTCCCCGAAACGATCCCGGCGATCGCCCCCAAAACAATCCCATAGGTTAAGCGGATGACTAAAAAATCAGTTCTCGGGGCGACCCAACCGATCGCCCCCAACCCCACCCAGGCCATAATTCCGACGGCGATCGCATTAACTAAAATCCATTCTCGTAGGCGATCGACGCGACGCAATAAGACCAAACCCTGCATTAAGCCAATAATTCCCCCACCGATCGCCCCATATACTGCGGTAACATCGGGAATTTCCCCCACTTCCACAAACAATAAACTCAGCAGAAATCCCAAAAACGTTGCGACAACCCACCCGATCCAGAAACCCATACTCCCCATTATTTGCGATCGCATTTATTCTCCATCTAAACCCTATCCCATTTTGTTATTTTGGTCGAACTAATGAAAATTGAACGAATTTGTTTCTATGTCGAAGATGCAAAACAATGGCGAGATTGGTTTGTCAAAGTGATGGGATTTATGGCGATCGCCTCTTCGCATAATTCTCATACTCAGACGGAAATTATTCGCAGTGGTGCGATCGTTTTTTCCCTCTCTTCTCCTCTCACTCAGTTCAGTCCCGTTGCTAACTATTTAAAACAACATCCTCCCGGTGTTGCTGATGTTAGCTTTACGGTTGCAAATTTGGCTGCAATATTAACTAAGGTGGAAAAATATGGCGGTACAATTCTGACTCCTATCCAAAAGCAGGGCGATCGGCTTTGCAGTCAAATACAAAGTAAAATTGGCATCACCCACACCTTATTTACCGCCAGAGAAAAGCCGAGTTTCTCAAATCATCATCCTGTATTTTTTGAAGCGATCGATCATGTTGTTTTTAATGTAGAAACAGGTCAATTAAAGAAGATAATTAATTGGTATAAAGCTGTATTTGGTTTTGAATGTCAACAAACTTTTAATATTCAAACTGAGCGATCGGGCTTGCGTTCTCAAGTTATGGTTCATCCCAAAAGTGGCATTAAAATTCCTATTAATGAGCCAACTTCTATCAACTCACAAATCCAAGAGTTTTTAAATGAAAATAATGGCTCTGGAGTTCAACATATTGCCTTAAAAACGCATCAAATCTTACACAAAATCGCAAAATTGCGAGCAGCAGGAGTAAACTTTTTAGATGTTCCTTTAACTTACTATCGACAACTTCGTTCCCAATCCGAAAATTTACTTTTATCAGAACAAGAATTTACGCTACTCGAACAACAAAAAATCTTAATCGATCGCCAGTCTTCCTCGCAAGAAAATATGCCATTTTTACTGCAAATTTTCACCAAACCGATTTTTTCTCGACCCACCTTCTTTTTTGAATTTATCGAACGCCACTACCAAGCAGAAGGGTTTGGAGAAGGTAATTTTCGCGCTTTATTTGAAGCAATCGAACGAGAACAAATAGAAAGAGAATCTAAAAAAATAGAACAAAAATAAAAGTGAATGCTATAATATTAATTAAGTAGGCGATCGCCTTGAACTTGCTAGATATTAAATTCATCCTTTTTCAGGAGTCCGATCATGCTTCAAGATTTGCTGAACCAGTTGTTCAAAATTTCTGATGATTCTTCTCTCAATTCTCTGATTGAAAAATACAGCTATGCGGCGGCAGCATTAACCATTATTCCAATTCCAGGTAGTGAAATTATTGCCGTTATTCCCCTTCATGTGGGAATGGTCATTAGTATTGCACGGGCAAAAGGCGTTGATGTTACTCGAGAATCAGCCTTAAACCTAGTTTTACAAATTTCGGCAACCGTCGGTATTTCTCTGGTAGGAAGTCGTATCGCAACGACAGCCGCAAAAATTATTCTGCCTGGTTTTGGCGGTCTTATTTCGGCTCCCTTTATGTTTGCTTCCACAATTGCCTTGGGTAATGTCGCGAAAGCCTACTTCGAGACAGAAGGAAATATTGACCAAGATACCATGAAAGACCTCTATAAAAACATGGTCAAGAAAGCCAAAAAAGACTTCAATCCCGATCGCATGAAAGATGAAGAAATTCAAGATATGGCAACAGCAGCATCTCAAGAAGGAGAACAAGAAAATATTTCTTCTTCAGGTGCTTCTAAAAACGAGACACCCGTAGAACGTTTGGCTAAACTGAAAGAACTGCTCGATCGCGGGCTGATTTCTCAAGCGGAATTTGACGAAACTAAGCAAAAAATTCTTTCTGAAATTTAAAATTAACTAACAATCGTATCTAACATAACAACACCCGAGCCGATTCTTGATTACCGTTAACAGTTTACTCAAACTGTTTGCTGTTTACGCTTAACTCATCGGCTATGACTCAAGAAACGGAAAAACCCCCCATTCCTTCTTCAGAAGACAACGCGATCGCCCCAGAAGAAGAAACTGCAACTAGAGAGAATACCAACGCGATCGCCCAATATTTTAACTTTGCCGAACTCAACACCAACCTCCGCACGGAAATTATCGCCGGAATTACAACCTTTGTAACCATGGCCTATATCCTTGTGGTCAATCCAGGCATTCTCTCCAACGCCATTTTCCTGCAAGAATCTGGGGATTTATTTGGCGAATTGGCGATCGCCACAGGACTTTCCGCCGCGATCGCCACCCTCGTCATGGGACTCTATGCCAAATACCCCTTTGTCCTCGCCCCTGGCATGGGAATTAATGCTTACTTCGCCTTTTCCGTCGTTTTAACCCTAGGCATTGATTGGCGTATCGCCCTAGCCGCCGTCTTCATTGAAGGCATTATCTTCATTATCCTCACCGTTACCAACCTCCGCGCCCTCATCGTCGCCCTCATCCCCGAATGTATCAAACACGCAACGGCGGCGGGAATCGGCTTATTTATCGCCTATATCGGCTTATCCGGCAACCCCGAAACCGGAGGTGCAGGCTTAATCGTCACCCACCCCGTCACCACCACCAGTTTAGGAGATTTGAGTAACCCCAATACCTTAATGGCGATCGCGGGACTATTCATCACCGCCGCATTTGTCGCCCGTCGCATCAAAGGCGCACTTTTATGGGGGATATTAGCCACCGCAGTCCTAGGCTGGATCTTGCAAATTTCCCCACCCCCTCAAGGTCTTGTCGCCGTTCCCTCGGTACCCGTACATTTATTCGGTCAAGCCTTTGTCGGGTTAGGAGAAGTGCTAAAAGTAAACTTTTGGCAGTTAATCTCAGTTATTTTTGTCTTCTTCTTCGTTGATATGTTCGATACCATCGGCACCCTCACGGGTTTAGGCATGAAAGCCGGGTATATCAACGAAAAAGGAGAATTTCCCAATGTAAACCGGGCATTTATGGCCGATGCCGTAGGAACAACTGCGGGGGCTGTCCTGGGAACCTCCACCGTCACCACCTATATCGAATCCGCATCTGGAGTCTCGGAAGGGGGACGCAGTGGTTTTACCGCCGTGGTTGCTGCTGTTTTATTTGCCTTCTCCATTCTCTTTATCCCCTTTTTGCAGTCCATTCCCGCCTTTGCCACAGCCCCCGCCTTAATCATTGTCGGAGTCCTGATGATGGGAAGTGCCGCCAGAATTCGCTGGGATGACCCCGCAGAGTCCATTCCTTCCTTTTTAACCATCCTGATTATGCCCCTGAGTTTCTCGATCGCCGAAGGATTAGCCGCCGGTTTGATCGCCTATCCCCTCATCAAAACCTTCCAAGGGAAATCCCACGAACTTAAAATCGGGATGTGGGTTTTAGCTGCCCTCTTCATTCTCAAATTTGCGATAGGGTGAATTACCCCTCATCTATCCTACGGATAGATGAGGGGCTTCGGAATTCACAGGGGATAGCTTTTTGCCAGCAGAAGCCCGCAACGAGATTTCTGCTAAAATGGAATCAGGAATTCAGGTTTCAGGATTATTCAGCAACTTTTAAGCTCTTGCCTATTCCCTCTTGCCTCTTGCCTATTCCCTTCTACCTACTGTTTACCAATTAACTAAAAATGCTGGAGTTATATCAATTCGAGTTATCGCAATACTCCGAGAAAGTTAGGCTGATCCTTGACTACAAAGGCCTAGAATATCGCAAGATTGAAGTTACTCCAGGAGTTGGACAGTTAGAACTCTTCCAAAAGTCCGGACAGCGCCAGGTTCCGGTCTTGAAAGATGGAGAAACCTATATTTGCGATTCTACGGAAATTGCTTTTTATTTGGAACGCAAATACCCCGATCGCCCAATTTTACCTAGCGATCCTCGAGAGAAAGGATTGTGTTTAATGATGGAAGAATGGGCGGATGAGTCCATTGGTTTAAAGGGACGCAAAGCCTTTATTGGCGCACTCAATAAGAACCAAAACTTCCGCACTTCAATTTTGCCGAAAAACACGCCAGAT
This sequence comes from Spirulina sp. 06S082, assembly GCF_034932145.1. Classification (NCBI taxonomy): domain Bacteria; kingdom Bacillati; phylum Cyanobacteriota; class Cyanophyceae; order Spirulinales; family Spirulinaceae; genus Spirulina; species Spirulina sp. 06S082. The sequence goes on from NZ_JAYGHV010000153.1 coordinate 5,888, forward strand.
TTCTTGAAAACCATTGTCGGGGCGCTACCAGGAGATATGTTAGATATCTTGGGGGCGGGTATTGGTTTGGGAGGAGATGCCGTTAAAGACGCAGAAACCGGACTCAAACAGGATTTAGAGGCACTCTGTTTGCTCTTGCAAAATCGTCCTTATTTGGTGGGAAATGCGCCAACTTTAGCAGATTTAACGGTAGCAGCCTTAAGTGTCCTGATCAAGTTTCCCGAGGGCAACTATTTGGCTATTCCTGAAGAATTTCAAGGCAAGGGCATTCCAGGATTAGGAGATAATAGCACTTACGAACCTTTCTTCACTTGGCGCGATCGCCTCTACGAACAATTTCGTCAGCCTTTAACTGCCAAGGATGCGAATGTTGATTCTCCTCCCAAAAATATTGACATTGATTAACTAAAATCAGAGCAAATTATCATTAATGCTTTCCCTTTTTTCTACAATAGTAGAGTAAGGGAATTTTTTCTGGTAATTAGATGAATTATAGGACTTACGCAGCTAGGGAGCGAGACGCTCCCACTACAATAAACCATAATGGGGGTAGTGCGAGCATCTTGCTCGCTATTTTTACAAAACTGAGATGCCCGGGTGCATCTTGCCCGTTAATGCGTAAGTCCTAAATTAGTGAAACAATATCACCAGTTAAATTGTATCCTAAATTTCATCCCAACCACTAACCCCAGACGACATGACATAACTTGTAACTCCTGCTTCAAAGAAATTGGCCTTTGTATGCGCCTCTTTCTTTGTATCAGAAAATCGTTCTAAATGGCTATAGGGACTCTTTTTATATTTTTCATCCTGGTATAAAGCATCTAAACCCAGCGATCGCAGGCGAATATTAGCCAAATATTTCGTATACTGTTCCGTACTCGCTTCAGAAATCCCTAAAATTTGATTGCCCACGATATGATTAGTCCAAAGACATTCATGTTTTACGGCTGCGTCAAACATCTCATAAATTTGATCGGTTGAATGGACAAAAGTTTGCATGGCTTCTGGGATAATCTTCTGATACAAACGGACGTGACTTAACTCATCTCGGTTGATCATTTTGAAAATATCCGCACTTCCAGGCATTAGCATTCTCGATGCTAAATTAAAAAAATAGATAAAGCCATTGTAGAAATATAATCCCTCCAAAATAAAATCAGCTATCAAAGCAATAAAATAATTTTCTGGAGTAGGATTATCAATGTACTGTTGATACAATCCCGCGATGAATTCACAGCGACCTAATAAGACGCGATCGCTGCGCCAAAACTCATAAACATTGTTGCGTCTTTCTGCTGGAATAATCGTTTCAATTATGTATTGATACTTGAGTGTTCGAGATGGTTCGCAAGTCCATCCCCGTGGACTAACCACAGCTATCCGTCACCGGATAGAGCAGACCATATCTTAACCCCGTAGGGTTCGCCCCGTTTCCACTGCCATTAGCTTACAGTGTACAAGCGTTTCGCTTTGGTCGTTGAACCTTTAACAAAACCAGCATTATTACATTTTTCCACAAACGCATCTTTGTTGTTAGAAATTCCATTGATAAAAGAAAATGCCTGTATTTTACGCAAGCCTAGTTCGGGTTTTAAGTACAACTCGAAAATATCAGTCCAAGAATATCCAGACTTTAACATCTGAACTATTTTGTCGATATGTTTCTGATTGTACTTAGTAGCTTTAAACCCCTTTCTAACTGCGTGATTCACATTTTCAGTATGGTCAACAACTTCTAGATTGCTAATGTGATTGTTAATCTTATTCCCATCAATATGATTAATCTCAAATTTCGCATTATCATAATTACCTTTGAAAATTCGATAAACTAGGATATGAACAGCAATGGTGCGTTTTACCAATTTATCCGATTCCCAAAAGTAGTAAGCAAATCTCTTATAACCAATACTATCACAACAGGTTTTTACAAATTTTTGCTTTGCAAAATTAAAAATCAATCCTGAGCTACTAATGTAGTATTGGTGAGTTTCAATGCAAGTGATATGCTGAAATTCCAAACCATCTAAAAGAATAGAGGTATCTTGGATCTGAGAATAATCTTTATCTACCCACATCAGATTATCCAAACCAATATTTTGACAGTCACCATCTAAATATATGACTGAGTAATTTTGATTGGCTGGCATCTCTAAATAAGTCTCTGCCAGTAGTTCTGACAAAAGCCTCATTTTTCGATTCACACTGACCCGCACAGAACCTTTACGGTTAACTTTTAACTGCTTCCCGTTTTTATTAAATACTGCTCCGTCTTTTGTCAATGTATATTCTGGGTGTGAAGGAATTTGCTTCATGGTTTTGTTACTTGGCTGCTGATTGTCTCCATTATATCCTGTAATAGAGAGTTTCCAGCAATTAAAGGCGTTTTCGACAGCCGTTTCCGACTGAAGGAGCTATCATTTAACTCTGATTGTGCATTCCCTCTTGAGAAATTTGTTCTGCCATGCAGAGGCTAATTTCTGGGGCAGTAACTGACGCTTTAATATGAGGAAGATTGCAAGTTTGAACAGAATCCAAAAACGTTAAATAAGATAAAATACCATCAAACGCATATTGTTCTTCTGGTGTTAAATTCCAGTAATCAACAATATCTTGAGTCAGATCTAATTTCTGCGGGACCCAGAAATTTTCTCTCATTTGTTGATATAATCCAACAGCCCAAGGATAGCGAACATCGTTTAATTGCATCAGGTTCGTAATATTGCCAAACCAGACAGATCGATTGGCGATCGCGTCATCTCCATCAGGATTAAAAATAGGATTAACGGGCATTAATTGGCTCATATTCTCTAAAAAACAAAATGAACCCTATCAATATAACATTGATGGGGTTCATTCAGTTTAATTCGATCTTAATTCCTTAATTCGCGCAAGCAGAACAAGTATCATCTGCTTCCTTAAAATCATCTTTTTGCACAGTGCGAATGTAATAAATAGCCTTGCAGCCTTCTTGCCATGCTAACATCAGAGTCTCAAAAATATCCTTAGCTTGCAAGCTGCGATCGGGTTCATCAGGAAAATACACACCCTGATTCAAATTAAAGAGTAATTCCATTGAAATCCCCGTGTCAATCCATTGTTGAATTGTGGCGATCGCCTTCACTACTTTAGTTTGTTCTAGGGTTTTATTTTCAGAATAAAACCAGAAGTATTCTTTAATAAAAGGAGGTGCAATGGGAACCGTACCTTTTGCCCATTTATCATAAAAGAAACGACTGTAAGTAGGTAGAACGCTAGCAGTACAACCTTGAACAAGAGAAGAAGAAGTATTAGGGGCGATCGCCGTAATATGACTATTACGAATACCGTGTTTTTTAATAGCTTGAGAAAGTTCAACCCAGCGTTCCTTTTGAATGGCATTATCCACAAACCATTCTACAGGTTTCGCCCCGATTAATTTACCTTTACTCCATTCACTTCCCTCAAAAGCGGGATAAACACCTCGTTCTTTTGCCAATTCCATCGAAGCATGAGTACAGTAATAACCAATATCTTCAAAAAGATGACTAATGGAAGGTAAATCCGTATAAGAGAGGCGATGTTTTGCTAACCAATCTGCTAACCCCATACAACCGACTCCAATTGTCCGATAATGCTGATTATGATCGGCACTATCTTGAAAGGGTGCATGACTAACTTCAATCGTATTATCTAGCAAACGTACTGCTGTTTCACAAATTTCAGGGAGTTCTTCCAATTCAAGATTGGCTAAATTGAGAGAGTCAAGATTGCAGGTGTGAGCTAATTTCCCTGGTAGCACATTTGACCAAGATTCTTGACATAAATTCCCCCCTGGAATATAACCTTCATGCTTGTTAGGATTGGCGCGATTTGCTGTATCTTTAAACCACAAATACGGCATTCCTGTTTCAACTTGCGATCGCATGACCATTTTAAACAGTTCTCGCGCATTAATTTGCTGATAAAGTACGAGTTTATTAGTAGTTATTGCTTTCTCTACTTGTTCGTAAGCGATTTCAAATTCTTTCCCCCATAAAGTGGGTAAATCAATCCCCAATTTAGTTTTCACTTCATAAGGATCGACCAGACTCCACATCTCTTTATTTTGTACCCGACGCATAAATTCATCGGAAACAACTAACTGGGCGAAAATATCATAAGCCTTCCTTCTTTGGTCGCCATTTTCCGTTTGCATTTCCAAGAATTCAGGAATATCTAAATGCCAAATATCTAAACTTACTGTAACAGCCCCCGCGCGTTTTCCACCTTGATTAACGGCGATCGCGGTATCATTGAGTAATTTAATCCAAGGAATAACCCCCCCAGAAGCATTAAATTTACCCATTACCCAACTTCCTGTCGATCGAATGCGGGAAACATTGACCCCAACACCCCCCCCATTTTTAGAAATTCTGGCAGTATTGGTGATTTCCCTAAAAATAGATTCTAAATTGTCTTCGATCGCCACAATAAAACAACTGGATAACGATCCGTTGGGAACTCTTAAATTAGCCAGAATAGGGGTAGCCAGAGATATTTTCCGTTGCGCGATCGCTTCATAAAAACGCTTTGCCCAAATCAAACGTTTCTCTGGAACTTCAACAGAAGCTAATAATAAGGCACAGGTTAGTAGGGCTTCTTGAGGCAATTCATCGGGAAGTAAATAACGTTTGGTTAATAATACTGCCCCCGCATAATCATAATCTGTATCCCATTCGGGGTTAATCCAAGACCCAGCTTCCTGTAATTCTTCGGCAGTATAAGTGAGTATTTTTTCGTTATAACGATGAATAGAAACATTAGCTTGGACGGTTTGAGCATAATTTCCATATTGATAGCCCCGCGAAACGAGGGTATCCTTCCACAAACTCCAAATATGTAACCTCCCCGCTACATAACGCCAGTCTGGGTCATCTGGACTGCACATTTCTAAAGCACAGTTGATGAGATTATCTTGAATTTCTCGTGTCGTCACGCCATTTCGCAGTCGCGTTTTTAATCCTGCTTCTAGGGTGATGGGATTAACATCCATTCCCGCACAAGACCACTCAACCACCTTACGGATTCTCGAAACGTCAAGGGATGCGGTAGTGCCGTCTCGCTTGATAACTTGAATATTGGCATGGTTTGGCGAAGTCCCTAGACTAGGAAGCGTTTCCGTCCCTAGACCAAGACGGGTTACTACTGATGGGGTCTGTTGCATTTTTTAGCCCGTATTTTCTACTCGGTCTCCTAGTGTAGCTCGGATAAAACGCTACGAGTAGAGTTTGGTAACAAAAAATAAATCTGTGTTACACTATACATGGTGGCACTATCGATAGAGGTCTAATGTTTAATATTTACTGAAAACCGCTATTATCATCTTTGATGGAATAGCGGTGGTTGATTATGTAGGAACTACGATCCTAACTTTTTTTACTCAACTTTTTTAACATCCTAAAGAGTCTTTGGTCGCAATTCCCGTGCTAGAATTAACCCCTGATGCTCTCTGACAAAGCTGTTTTTGTTGCAGGCGATCGAGAATGGCAAAACTAAAATCGGCTCCCTCGATCTTGGCATTGTCGAATACTGAACGTAACATGAGTGCCTCAGTAAAAATAGCATCGGTAAGGTCTGCATTTTTGAAGTTGCTGAGATAGGCGATACCATTACCAAAATTCGCACCGTGAAAATTCGCGTCAACCAAAGAACAGCCATTAAAAACAGCACCGCGTAAATCGGCATCACTAAAATCAGCAGATTTTAGATCGGCACTGGCAAACTCAGCCTCTTGTAGGTTTTGACCGGCAAAATCTTTGCTCGATATTACCTCATCATCATAAGCGCGAATTAAGGAAGAACTCCCGGCGATCGCCGAAACTGGAAATAAGAAAATGGCGATCGCGATCGCAACAGACCAAAAAGCAATGGCGTATTTCATGAGAGTCTTAAAATATTACGAATTTAAACATCATTTTAAATTTTATTACGAAGAGGTATTATTTTTTCTTGAATATGCTAGGGCAATTCAACAAGGCGATCGCGCAACTGAGTGAGTAATATTTCCGTATCAGCAGAGGAAAGCGATCGCAAGGATTGAGGAAAGAATAAAGCAAAAACGTGCAGATTAGCGAAAAGCAAGATTGTAGTTAGTAAATATAAGGTAACTCAATAAGTATAGGTCTCAATTTTAAGGCTCAACATAAATTTGTCCATGTCTGCATCTTCCACCTCAAAAAATATGGCTAACTATCATCGCTTGCAACAGGCTTTACAAATCGGTTTGCGCCGTCAAATCTTTTTTGCGGTCTGCGATAATGTCGGATTGCGCGATCGCATTTCCCAACAGTTGCACGCGGGGGACATGGCTCGCCCTTCTCCTTTGGTTAAATTAACATTAGATGTCAATAATCCCAACTTTCTATCCGCGATCGCCACTTTTCTCAAACAAAATCCCCACACAACACCTTCTCTACCCCATCCTACCTTTGAAATTGTCGGCATTGAGGAGTTAACCCGTCAAGGAGCAAGGGTACAACAGCTCTTTATTCGCACCTTACGACGGATCGAACGTCACCTGAAAAAAGTCGAATTTAGTCTTTTGCTTTGGGTGTCCAAACCTTGGTTTAATAATATTCGCCAATCTGTACCGGAGTTTTGGCAATGGCATACGGGAATTTTTGAATTTACAGGGGAACAGAAGGTTCTCGGTCATCGTCCGACATCGCCACAGTATGCCCTTTTAAAGGGCGATCGCGGTACTGAAGTTGAGTTGCGCGATCGCCCTAACAGTGCCAAAATTCCCCCCTCAGAAGGGACGCTAACGGGCAATGAGGAAGAATTTCCCCGAGTTGCCTCGAAAACACCTCCGGTTATTTCTGCCAGCGTACCCGAAAAGAGGGCTTCCACCTCCCAACAGAGAGAACCTGTGCCGCAAACTTATTCTCGGGCGACAATGGCTCAGTATTATTTACAAATTGCCCATCAGTATCGCGATCGCATTGCCAAGGGAGAAGCCGATCGCGCTACGTTAACTGAGGCAATTCAGGCCTACGAACAAGCATTACAGTATCAAGAAACTTTTCCTATTGCGGCGGAAATTTATAATGATTTGGGCAACTTTTATTGGCTGCGATCGCGTCGTCCCGACAGTCCAGAACAGGCTTATGCTGATTTAGAACAGGCGCTCTTTATCTATCAGGAGGCGATCGCGACTTTGAGCGATCGCACCGCTATGCCCCAAACTTATGCCATGATCCAGAATAATTTAGGGGCGGCTTATGGGGATCTAGCTCGCTATCGAGATTTGGCAGCAAATCTGCGACATTCCATCGCAGCCTATGAGGAAGCATTGTACTATCGCACGGCGGAAAATAATGCTCTCAAATACGGTTCAACCCAAAATAATTTAGGCACCGCTTATTGGCATTTGGCGCAACACGAGAACCCCCCAGAGAATTTACAGGCGGCGATCGCGGCTTATACTGAAGCAGGAAAACACTACGATCCTGAAGGCGATCCCCTCAATTGGGCGATGATTCAAAATAATTTAGGTACTGCATATTGGAATTTATCCCAACATGAAAAACGGGAAACTCATTTGCGATCGGCGATCGATTGTTATGAGAAAAGTTCGATTTATCGAACGGGGGAAAATGCCCCGGTTGCTTGTGCGGCAACCCAAAACAATTTAGGCACGGCTTATTGGCATTTAACGGCTATAGATGGCTTGGAAGTGACCCAAAAACAAGACTATTTAGAAAGAGCATTAGAGTCCTATCAAATTGCCACGCAACTTGCCCATCATCTCCATCGCCAAATTCCCCCAGTCAAGGTTAATTTTAACTTTTTAGGAACTTATAATAATCTCGGTTTAGTTTCCTATCAATTGGCAACGGAAGAGCAGTTTTCTCTGTCTCAATCGGAAAAATTGCAGCATTTAGAAACAGCATTACAAGCTCACTTACAAGCATTAATTAATGTTGCCCAAGATTCGGAAAATTATCAAACTGCATTAAATTATATTATTCGCACCGTCCGTGCTTTTTATAAACAAGGAGGAATTGAAGGACAAAATCTCGCACTGTCTCAAGTTCCCGGTCAACTTCTGCCCCAGTTACTCCCCAATCTTGGCTAATTATAGCACTACGCATTAAAGTTAGGACATCTGAACAATGAAAAATCATCAACGACTCATCAACAATTCAAGTATAAAGATCGTCATTGCAACAGTAAGGGTAATAATTGACAATATCCAACTGAAGCGATCGATATCTTGGATATAATAGCAATACAGAATCCTAAAATAGAAAATAGTCAAAACTACTAAATATTCGGGAAAAATCTTAGAAAGGGATGCTGCGATCGCATTTAATTGATTACAAGAGTTGAGAGGATCGCATCGGGGCATGGTTCTGCGCTAAAATAGGATCATTATCTGGGGAGATTGTTAGATGTCCGAGTTATTGGAACGGTTTCGTACAGCCTATCGAAATTTGCAACTTTTACCTTTGTTGAAAAAGGAGGAGTTGGAGAAGTTTTATGTTCCTTATGCAATCAATGTTATTGAGGAACTGGAACAGGTAGTTGAGGACTGTTTTGATACGAATAATAAGATTATTTTTACTGGACATCGAGGCTGTGGTAAGTCTACGCTGTTGGGACGGTTTGCAGAACGAATGAGCGATCGCTTTTTTGTGGTTTTCTTTTCCATCTCTGACTTAATTGAGATGTCAGATATTAATCATATCAATATTTTGTTTGCGATCGCGGTGCAAATGATGGCTGAAGCGGAACAACAGCAAATCAATATTGCAGAATCAACAAAACTCTCTCTCTATGAATGGTTTGCAACCAAAACTCAGACAGAAGTAGAAACTCCTTTGAAAGCGGAACTTTCGGCTGGTTTTAATCTTTTTAATCTTATCAAGGGAAAGTTACAATCGGATGCTTTTATGCGCCGCGAATTAAAACAAGAATTTGAGCGGAAAACAACTGAATTGGTAGCAAGACTGGATGAAATTGCAGCAATTATTCAGCAGGCGATCGGTAAAGAGATTTTAGTGATTATCGATGACATAGATAAGATTGATTTAAAAGTGGTTCGAGAGATTTTTCACGACAATGTAAAAATGCTCTTTAAGCCCACAATGAGAATTATTTTTAGTATTCCGATTGCGACGTTGCGAGAAATTGATATACGCAGACATCTGGAATCAGAAACAAGCAATCAAATCCATGTAATGCCAGTTGCAAAGCTATATCCCAAGCCAGATATTAATAATCGAGAGAAAGAAGTTGAACCCCGTCGGGAAACATTGAAAACCTTTTCTGATATCCTCTATGAACGTATCGATCCAGAGATTATCGATCGCGATGCTGTTGAAACAATTATGTTGAAAAGTGGCGGAGTATTGCGGGAGTTAATCCGCATTGCAAGTGTCTGCTGTACAAAATGCTTATTAGAAATTCGACGAGATAAAAGCCGAGATGATATTAGAATTAATGCCGAGATTTTAGATAAAGCACTGACAGATATTCGGAATGATTTTGCAACTCCTTTGAGTAAACGTCATTACGATATTCTCGTTAAAACCTATCGAGAGTTACAGCAAAATACGGAAAATGACGAAGAGTTAGAAAAGTTTCGCGCTTTACTACATGGTTTGTATATTTTAGAATATCGCAATGCAGATCAATGGTATGACATACATCCGATTGTTTACGATCTTTTGAAACGGAAGGGGCTATTTTTGACATGAATTTAGCAGCAGAGTTACAACTAAAACCAGAAAATCAAGATAGTTACGAGGAGTTAATTATCGGGATTGAAAATGGTCAAGGAGTTTTAACTCCTTTGATTGCAGTTTGTGACGATCTGCGCTTGCGAGAGATATTAATTCAGCGATATGAGGACGAATTAGCACCAGATTTTCGACTTTATCGCATGAGATTAAATCAGGAAGAACCGAGTTTAAGATTAGGGATAGCAACGCTTATTAAAAATGAAGAATATTTACAACAAAAAAAGCCGGCTGTAATCATGGTAACGGGTTCAGAAACTCTCATGTTTGTCAGTCCAGAAAGAGGGAAGCGAACAGAAATTGATAAGTTTATGGGCTATTTACAATGGGGAAGGGAAGGTTTAATGCACTTTCCTTATCCGATTGTTTTGTGGTTGACAAAAAAGGTTGAGTTTGAAATTACAAGAAGTGCATTAGATTTCTGGAGTTGGCGCAAAGGTGTTGTCCATTTTGTTCAGGAAATGTTACTAGAAATTCCTAGGAAAAATAATCTTTTTGAAGCACAACCCATTGCTTTTAAGGATTCAGAAGAAGATACAGAACATTTTTTGCCTTTAGAAGATTTAAAAGAATTAATTGCTAAAGTTGAACAGAGAGATCGTAACGATCCAAAATTAGGAACATTGTATAGTCGTTTGGGAAGACTTTATAGCCATAGATTGATACAGGGTGAAGCCGAAGATGATAAAAAGGAAAGAGAAGATGCGTTGCTTA
>NZ_JAYGHV010000154.1:0-16306 GCF_034932145.1 Spirulina sp. 06S082
TTCCCCTCCCCCCCCCACACTCCCCACACTCCCCACCCACACACAATATAACCCTCGTCCTTTAGAAGAAGGATATGCGGTAATTGTCGATTATTTTAGTAATCCAGAAATTGCTGTTCAATTACAACAATTTATCGGGGGAGATATTGGGTTAGTGTCTTATTTTTCTCGTCCTTATCTTCTGATCGGACAGACTCAGGATCGAGAAGAAGCAACTTTATTATTGCAGGAATTGAGCGATCGCGATTTTTCTGTTCTGATGATTAACAGCCGTCAAGCTATCCTTCTCACACCTAAAGTCGTAAATCCCTAGAATGGCGATCGCGATTCGCCACGTTCAATATCATTCCTTTTATTTTACGCTAAAGTAGCGCGATCGCGTTCCCAGTAGTGCGATAAAATAAGGGAAATATTAGAAGTGACAAAATCATGGAATTGTTCCATCGCGTCTGGCGCGTTGTACAGTCAAATGTGAATAGTTGGGCGAGTGCGACTGAAGATCCCGTACTGACTTTGGAGAATACGGTGGATGAGATGCAGCAAGAATTGGTAAAAATGCGTCAAGCTGTTGCCCACGCGATCGCCACCCAGAAGCGCACAGAACGCCAAGTTATGCAAAACCGAGTTGCGGCTGAAGATTGGTATCAACGCGCCCATATTGCCCTTACAGGGGGGGAAGAAGCGATCGCCAGAGAAGCTCTTAACCGTCGCAAAACCTATCAAGATAATGCTACTCTTCTTCACAGTCAAATTGAGCAGCAAAATACAATTATTGTCAAACTCAAACAAGATTTACGCCTTCTCGAAGGTAAGCTCGCTCATGTTAAAATCCAAAAAGATATGTATCTTGCTCGAGCTACTTCCGCAGAAGCAACTCGTCGCTTACACGAACTCTTAGAAAAAGGAGTGGGCAAAAGTACGCTTAATCTTATCGATCGCGTTGAAGAAAAAGTACAAACTTTAGAAGCCCGCGCAGAATTAGCCTCGCAACTCAGAAATGATTCTCTAGAAGGGAAATTTACAAACTTAGAAAACTCTGCAATTATAGAAGCTGAATTATCAAAATTACGCCGACAAATTAATAATGGATAGTTAAAAATCTTTCCTTCTTTCCCTGTTCCCTGTTCCCTGTTCCCTATTGCCTATTGCCTATTGCCTTTCCCCTAACTAATGTTAATCTACCAATATCCTCCCCTCAAATCCGGTATTCTTATCAAACGCTACAAAAGATTTTTAGCCGATATCGAACTCGAATCTGGCGAGATAATTACCGCCCATTGTGCCAATACTGGCCCCATGATTGGACTTCACGATCCCGGTAGTTTTGTGCAAGTTTCTCGCAGTAATAACCCCAAACGGAAACTTCCTTATACTTGGGAAATGATTTGCGTTAATAAGGAAACACAACCGACATGGGTAGGCGTTAATACTGCTATACCCAATCGGGTTATTAAACTAGCCTTAGAACAAAAATTATTACCCGAACTTGCACAACGTTACGATACAATTCGTTCTGAAGTCCCTTGCGGCATAGAAAAAAAGAGTCGTATTGATTTTCTTCTCAGCGATCGCGCGACTTCTACAGCTTGTTTTCTTGAGGTAAAAAGCGCAACTTGGTCCCAAGGAAATGTTGTTTTATTTCCCGATACCGTCACCACTCGCGGACAAAAACACCTGCGAGAATTAATGGGGGTATTAGGGACAACAAAAGCTGGAATTCTCTATTTTATCAATCGAGGAGACTGCGATCGCTTTGCACCAGGGGATCGCCGGGATCCAGTTTATGGAGAGTTATTGCGGGAGGCGATCGCCTTGGGGGTAGAAGTTTTTCCCTACCGCTTTGAAATTACCCCTCAAGGCATTTACTTTCGGGGTTTAGCAGAATTTTTGAGTTATCAACCCGCCGACAGTGACCCAAAGAGTGTAATATAGGGCAGGAAAAAACTTAACGCTTTTTTTCAGAATACCTTGAGGAAAGTTTTCTATGAGCCAAAAACTGAGAAGATTTGCGATCGTTCTTTTACTGATGTTTCCTTTAATTGGTTGCGATCGTCCCGATTCTAGTGCAACGAAAACAGACAGTCAAACAAGTTCTCATCAAGCTAGTGCAACATCAGTAGAAGAGAGAATAATAAATCCTGATTTTCGCAAATTACAAGGAGATAGGGTCTCTTTATATTTACCTCCTGGATATGAAGGAGGAGATCCTCAGAAAGATATTGAAAAAATGGCTGTTAATTTAGAGGGTGCGGGTTCAGAATATGAAAATTTGAGTAGCGCACTCAGAGAGACAAAAGATTTAGTCGCTTTAGTGGCTTTTGATAACAAAAATGCCCAAGGTGGATTTGTTACCAATGTTAATGTAACTTCTCAAAAGATGCCCCAAGGAACGAATTTAGAAGAGTTTCAGCAAGCAATAAGTAATGATTTAGAACGAGTAGGTTATGAGATTTTAGAACAAGATATCCAAGACTTAAAAAAATGGCAAGCTGGACGAATTACTGTTAAAATTGAAACAGGCAAGACCAAAATTACACAATTGGTTTATATTGTTCTCGATCGCGATATTTTTTGGGTTATCACCTACTCTACACCAACAGAAGAATTTACCGATCGCGTCAAAGATTTTGAAGATAGTATTATTACCTTCGATGTGCAAAACGATCGATAAATAATACAGAATTTTGTGATATTACTAGGTTTATAATGAATGATTTTCCAATAGAGGAAGTAGAGAAAGTATTAAAAATTGCTGCCAAACTTCCGGGCTATCAAAGTCGATTCCGAAAGGCTGGAATTTGCGATCGTAATGGTAATATTATACCGAACTGGCACGCAAACTTTCAACGATTGCAACCTTTAGAGAGAGAAGAAATTCGCGAAAATCCTGGTTTGTTTTTGGCAAATGCGTCGGATGTTGTTTACAGAGGAATGACTAGCGGAAGTCGAGGAGAAAGTTTTGTTTATTTTGTGGGAGAAGCATGGAATAATGCCAGAATTTCAGCCCGAAAAAGAGCATTATCTGGGTGGGAAATTGATGAAAATATTCCTATTCTTAATGTTGCGAGTCGTTTGTTTCCCGTTCGATTAATGGATGGATCGCTAATAGGTCAAATTGACCGAGAATTTATTGAATTATTCTTAAGTTTACTACAAAATCGATTTAGAGTCATTCGCGGATATCCCAGTCAATTATGCGAGATTGCAGGATATATATATCGTCGTAATTTTCCACAAATTAAAGCGATTATTTGCACGGGAGAATGTTTATTTGAGTACCAAAAAGACTTATTAGAATCGGTATTTAATGCACCCGTTATTAATGAATATGGCTGTCAAGAAACAGGAGTATCGGGGTTGACTTGTCCAGAGAAAAGATGCTTACATTTGGATGAAGAACGCTGTTTCTATGAAATCATTGAGGGTGAATTAGTGACAACAGATTTGTTTAACTTGACAATGCCGTTAGTTCGTTATAAATGTGGGGATATTTTAGAATTAGATCGAGAGGGGTGTCAGTGCGATCGCATGGGTATAACGGCTAAAATTAAAGGACGAGTTGAAGATAAGATTCGCACATTAACAGGAACTAAATATGCTGGCGAAATTGATTTACCCTCCCTAGAAGCAATTTTAACTTATCAAATTCGACGCAGAAAAAATAAACAAGTTGAATTTTTATTGCAACCCACTCAAAGCGATCGCCTTCCTCTCGACGATCTGAAAAATTGGACGGATCGCACATTTGGAGAGATTGAAGCACAAATTTATGTTCAATCTAGAGACATAATTGAGACAAAATCAGAATTTATTGGCGATCGCGAATGGATCGAGATAATTTGCGATCGCCCTTGGAATGAATGGCTTAATTCTCCCCAATTTCCGCTTGGAGAAGCAAAGGAAATCGCACAGTTACTTTATGAACTAATTAATCCTCGCTTAATTCTTTATTCAGGAATTGCACCATCAACACGAGAACTCATTAATGATATCTTAAATTCACCATCTTGTCAAGATATAGAAGTCGAGAAAATAACAGCGCGAATCTTGTTGTTTTCCTGTTCTTTTTTCGCCGCAGATCCGCAGGTTTATTCAATTTATCACCACGCAGTAGAACGCTTAAAAAGGACTGTTTCTCAAACAAACAACTCAGAGAATCTCATGCTACTCGATCTATTAATTCCTAGTTTATGTCTAGAGGAAAATTTAGCGCGATCGCTATGGGATAATTATCCTTTTGCAATAAAACGCGATCGCCTAATTCTCGATCGCCTTAATCTGCAAAATCTTCTCTATAGTTTTGAACCTGCATGGCGATTAGCAAATCGAAATAAGAGTAAAATATCCCAATCTCTCAGACCTCTTTTATCAATATTTATAGGGGACTTAGAGTTTTTTAGTTCTCGTTTTGATCTTACCTTACTCGCATATTGGTGTTATTTAGTACATGATAAAAATCTCTTCAATTTGGGAGGAGAAGAAACTAGCGATCGCTTTTTTAGAGTCTGGTTGAAATGGCGTAAAGCAATGTTAGAAAATTTAGAAGATTTAGAGCAATATTTTGTTAATTTACAATCTATTGCTGAGACAGAAGAAGAGAAAGCCAGAATTGATTTAGAACAAGGCTATTATACTCTCTTTCGCAATCAAAAATTTAATATTCGAGAATGGTTGAAAATCTTACAAAAATATGTAGAATCAAAAAATAAAGATAAGTCAGATCGAGTCGTTGACTCAGCACCTTGGATTCCCATCTTGCGATCGCTTGCACAACCATTACTTGATGTAGGAGAATCAGAATTAGCTTATCAATGTCTGCTATTATCTGCACTTCCTTCCCCTCATCAATCTGTCTTCGATCGCAGAAGCAAAAACGTAAACGAAAAACAATCAGTCATTTGCGATCTAATCAATATTTAAGATTTTGGAGTCCATATAAATGCAGAAAATTCACTCTACAACAATATTAAAACATCTAAAAATATTATCTCCCTCTACAATTACCTACTTACCGAAAAATACATCAATCCCTCACAATATATTAATCCCAAAACCTCCTTTTATTCTTCCCTTACTGCCTCCATTAGAATTTCCCCTAGAAACCGCCAAAGAGAAGCCATTAGAAAACATTGCTTGGATGGGATCGAGAGAAGCGATCGCGCCAATTCTCTCTCAACTTAAAACTCCTGAATCTTGGCACTTTTTAAACGCGATCGCACTGTTAGAAAAAAACAAGATTGAGTTTTCTTGGAGTACAATGGCCTTAAAAGTACAACCCAAACTAAATTACTCTCCATCCTCTCCCAAGATAAGCAAAAACTCTCAAATTCTTGCTTTGATTCCTCATTATAATTGTCACCCTTGGTTATATCGCTGTATTCAATCATTAGTCAATCAAACCCGTCCCCCCGATCGCCTTCTCATTCTTGATGATAATTCCCCCAATCCTCCCATTAAAATAACCGAAAAATTCCCTCAAGTTACCCTCCTTCGATCCTCTGAGAATGTGGGACCTTATCGTTTGATTCAACAAGCGATCGCAGACACAAATTATGATGCTTATTTGTTCCAAGATGCTGATGACTGGTCGGCTAATATTCGCCTAGAAAGACTTTTAGAAACTGCGGAAACGACAGGTGCAGAATTAATTGGAACCCAAGAATGGCGCGTCAATGAATTAGAATCTAAGCTAACTCCTGTGTGCTATCCTTTAGATGTTAATAAAGCATTACAGGAACAACCCGGTCATCCTCTCATTCACCCTAGTAGCTTAGTCTCGCGAGATTTAGTCATGCGTATAGGAGGATTTGCAACGGGATTAAGATTTGGAGGAGATACAGAGTTTTTATTGCGATCGGTCTTTTCTGCAACAATAGTTAACATTCCCGAATTTTGTTACTTTCGTCGGAAACGTCCAAATTCGCTAACAACGGCATTAGAAACAGGTTTAGATTCTCCAAAAAGAAAAACACTTTTAAAGGCATTAAAAGCGCGTTCAAGAGTGAATCAGGAAAAACTTCAAACAGGGATACAGCCCGATCTAACCCCTCTGGCGATCGCCAAGCCTATTAAATTACATTATGTTTCCGGTTGTCACAACTGGACAACTCTGAAATAATGATTATAATTGAGAATTAAAGATAATTTTGTTTAAGATCTATTTTTT
The DNA here is from genome assembly GCF_034932145.1 of Spirulina sp. 06S082. Classification (NCBI taxonomy): domain Bacteria; kingdom Bacillati; phylum Cyanobacteriota; class Cyanophyceae; order Spirulinales; family Spirulinaceae; genus Spirulina; species Spirulina sp. 06S082. The sequence continues at coordinate 6,167 of NZ_JAYGHV010000154.1, forward strand.
TAGAAGATGACCTTTATTGATTCTTACTTTTGGCATACTTGGATCGATCGCTTCTGTACCATGTTGTTCATTTTGACGGTTCTCTGGGCATTTTGGTTTGCGGCCAAGATGGATTAAAAAAGATATATTTTGTGAATTAGATTAAAAAAAGTATTTTTTGCAATATAGTAATATAACCGTAAGAACTTGAGCAAATATCCCCAAAACAGAATAGAGTTGTCTAAGCAGACAACCCTTAACCTTACAATTACCACCCTTAACATTCACTTTAAAGAGACTTTTTAAGAGTGAGTAAATGCTGAGTTTATTTGTTATCTTATTAGTTCTCTTCGCGTCTTGGCGGTCTGCGTCGAACTCCAAGGGCATCCATTAATTCTTGTTCGCTGACCCCTAATTCTTCAGCAGCCCCAGCAAAATCCGGGCGAGGAGGTCGGGTATTAGAATCGCGTTCGGGAGGCTTATCCGGCAATCCTAGGGCTTCTATCAGTTCTTCTTTTGTTACCCCTAGAGTTTCGGCTGCTCCGTCTAAATCCAATCGAGGGGGTCGTCGCCGTTGATTGTTGTCAGAATCACCATTAGGAGGACGCTGGGAAACTGCATTCTCGAACATGGCATCCCTTGTAAAAAAGCCAGAAGAATGAGGAGAATTGGCATAAGCATTGAGAGGAAAGAGAAATGTAGCGGCAGTTAAAGCACAGAGTAGAGGTCGATTCATTGCGATATTTCCTTTGTTTATTTGACCGACAATTTCATCTTAAACAATTGGTTATTCTCTCGCTTCGATCTTACCTCCTGAATATTCTATGATAGAAGTCCTAGATCGATCCGGTACTTTTGACCCATGAACAAGAAAGGCGATCTACTAATAATATATTAATTTGTATAAATATGTACTAATAATATATTAATTTGTCTGATAAACTGTTATACTGAATTTATAGATTCACCCCAAGACTGAAGTATCTTGAATTATAATGCAAGATATTTCAGAATATTGGCTGGGGGCGAATTTTGCGATACCGATTTCAGAAAAAGAAAATTGAAGCACTCTATTGAAGACTACCACTAAAAGGAAAGGAGCGCGTATTATGAATAAAAAATTAATACCAGCACGAGTGGTTGCTCCCGGACGGATTTTGGTTCGAGAATTAGAAGCAAGAGGCTGGACGCAAAAAGACTTAGCAGAAATCACAAACCGCCCTCCTCAAACAATCAATGAAATTATCAGAGAGACCAAGCAAATTACTCCTGAAACAGCTTTAGAATTATCGGCCGCTTTGGGAATGTCAGAAAAATTTTGGATGAATTTAGAGGCAAATTATCGTCTTCATTTGGCAAAAAAGCAAATTCAATTTAGACAGTCTTAAACAATCTATAAGCGCAATTCTGAAGTATTCTGAAAAAGAAGAGCAAGTTTCACAAATCCCCTTAATTCTTAGAGAATTGGGCATTTTCTTTGTTAAAAAATTGGTTAATTCCTCCAGAATCTCTCGCATTATTCATCAATCAAACACAACCTAAATTTTCAAGTAAAGCAATTAAATCTTTTGCGATCGCGCAAAAGAAACATCCTGGAATTATTCTGGGATGTTTACACCATGATGGTTTAGTTGATTACAAAAATCTTCGCAGACTCCTTGTCAAAGTTAGTCCTTTTCTGGGACAATGGATTGATGTTTAAACACCTTAATGCGATCGCCGCTTTCCTCCTGATTGGATTTGCGACTCCTATGGCTTTTTCAGCCCCTTTCCTATTAACTCAACTCAATAACTGCCCTTACTGCAATTTGCAAAATGTCAACCTCAGAGGGATTGATGGTCGCAGAATGCCCATAAACTGGCAAGGTGTCAACCTCAGTCATGCCGATCTTTCTCAAATGAATTTGCAGGATATTAACCTCATCGGTGCTAATCTCAGTCATGCTAGACTCGTGGGTACTAATCTGCAAAACGCCAATTTAACCGGAGCGAATTTGACTGGAGCCATTCTCCACGGTACCACCTTAAAAGGAGCAGATTTAAGCAATGTCAACCTCAATGAATCCAGTTTACTGGCGATCGCCCTCGAAGCCGGACAATTTCAAAACGCCAGTTTCGACAATTCTCGCTGGCAAAATGTTTATCTGGGAGGAGCAAACCTTCAAGGTGCCAGTTTAGTTGGAGCAATTTTGCAAAATGTCGATCTTGTTGCGGCAAATTTAGTCGAAGCGGATTTATTCGAGGTGAATTTAAGAAGTGTAAAATTAAGGAATGCGAATTTATCGGGAGCAAACTTGAGCTATGCTACCCTCAGAGGCACGAGTTTAGTCGAAGCTAACTTATCGGAGAGTATTTTACAATCAGCCGATTTGACCTCAGCCGATCTAACCTTGGCCAATTTAACCCGAGCAGACTTGCAAGAGAGTAATCTAGAAAATGCCAATCTCGATCGCGCTATTTTACGAGAAGCAAATTTAATGGGGGCAAATTTAGACCGAGCCTATTTGGTCGATACTGACTTTTGCGATGTTATTATCTCAGAGGAAAAAGAAATCCGAAGATTAATTGAAACGGGAGCAGACTGCGACTAACATCAAATAGATTTTAATTTAAAATACTCGATCGTTGAAAAATGTTGAATCCGAGACTGAAAAAATTATTAACTTATCTTCGTCCCCATTGGCAGCGCGTTACTTTGGGAATGGTTGCGTTATTCATTGTTAATGTTATTGGCGTTTTTATTCCCTTATTCATTCGCGATGCGATCGATAATCTCCAAGACGCATTAAATTTTAGTAATATTCTCCGCTTTGTCTTTCTTATTTTTATTTTTGCCTCTCTCATGTGGTCGTTCCGCATGGCTTCAAGAATTACCATGTTTGGAGTTGGTCGTCAAGTCGAAGTTGACCTCAAACAACGAATTTTTCAACATTTATTAACACTACAACCGGCTTATTTTGCTGTTAATTCTATTGGCGATCTGATGAATCGCTCTACTAGCGACGTTGATAATATTCGTCGCTTATTGGGTTTTGCTGTTTTAAGTTTAGTGAATACGCTGTTTGCTTATTGTTTTACTCTTCCGGTCATGTTGGGTATTCATATTAAGCTAACATTGTGTGCTTTAGCAATTTATCCCTTAATGTTAATAGCCGTGCAGTTATTTAGTGATAAACTGCGAGTAGAGCAAAGAGATGTACAAGAAAATCTTTCCGATCTGAGTCAATTGATCCAGGAGGATATGAGTGGAATTGCTTTAATTAAAATTTATGCTCAAGAACTGAATGAAATTATTGCTTTTAAAGGCAAAAATCGCAGTTTATTAGAAGCCAATTTAAAGTTGGCAAGAACGAGAAATTTACTCTTTCCTATTATTGAGGGATTGGTTTATATTTCTTTATTGATTTTATTGTGGTTGGGAACAGCAGCGATCGAAGTTGGAGAAATTTCTATTGGCGATTTTGTGGCTTTAATTCTGTTTGTGGAACGATTAGTATTTCCTACTGCTTTATTAGGGTTTACGATTACGGCATATCAACGGGGAGAGGTTAGCATCGATCGCGTTGAATCTATTCTTATGGCTTCTCCTTCCATCCAAGATGAAGAGGGAGCAATTGTTTTACCTCCAGAATTAGTTCAAGGAAAAATTAGCGTTCAAAATCTTAATTTCACCTATCAAGGAACGGATCGACGGGTATTAAAAGACATAAATTTTATCATCGAACCTGGAGAAACTATTGCAATTGTCGGTCCAATTGGTTCGGGAAAATCAACTTTGGCTAATGCTTTACCTCGCTTATTAGATATCGCCCCCGAACAAGTATTCTTAGATGGATATGATATAACAAAACTGCGCTTAAAGGATTTACGAGAGGCGATCGCCTACGTTCCTCAAGATAGTTTTCTTTTCAGTACGGTCATTAAAAATAATATTCGTTACGGTCAACCTTTAGCAGAACAATTTGAGATCGAAGATGCGGCCAAACAGGCACAAATTCACCCAGAAATACTCAATTTTCCCCGTCAATACGATACCCTTGTAGGAGAGCGAGGAATTACTCTTTCAGGAGGACAGCGACAACGCGCATCTCTCGCTCGCGCCCTCATTGTTGATGCCCCCGTGTTAATCTTAGATGATGCCCTTTCCAGCGTGGATAATCAAACCGCAACGGAAATTTTAGGGCTTCTTTCTACCAGTGAAGTAGGCGATCGCACGGTTATTTTTATTTCTCATCAACTCTCAGCCGCAGCTACAGCCAATCGTATTTTTGTGATGAATGAAGGAGAGATTGTGCAAATGGGAACTCATGCAGAATTAATCAACAAACCGGGTTTATATAAACATCTCTGGAAACAACAACAATTAGAAAAAGCCGTGTTATGAAAATGATTGTAATTGATGACAGTTGGTACCAAAGACCTGCCAATATTCCCGAAAGTATTTCTGCGGGAGGAGTCGTTCTTCGCACGGAAGATGAGGTGATTTATGTTGCTTTAGTGGGAGAAGGAAAGAATGATAAACTTGTTTTACCGAAAGGACATATTGAAGCAGGAGAAACCCCAGAACAAGCTGCACGTCGGGAAATTGAGGAAGAAGCGGGACTAACAGAGTTAGAACTTATTGCGGATTTAGGAATTAAGGAAAGACTAAGTTTATTTAAGAAAGAATGGAAGAAAGTTTATTATTTTTTATATCAGACGAGGCAAATCTACGGTCAACCGACGGACTCGAGCATCAACTATACTCTTTATTGGTTTCCTTTAGAGAATTTACCGGAATTTTTCTGGAAAGAACAAAAAGAATTAGCTGAAACCGTTCGCCAATGGGTGCAGGATGGGAAAATACAGGTATAGGTGTATAGCCATCAGTTCCATTAATCTAACCCAACTAGCAATTAAAACACGGTAATCTTGAATTAAGAGGCAATTTTCACAAGTTTTTCACAAGTTTTTTGTAAACTTATAGTTTAGGAATATCTTGCCTCAACAGAGTAGCAACAAGTAAAGGCAATGCTCGAAAAAACGATCGCTCAAAAGTCAATTAAACTTTTGTTGCTGGAAAGTCAATCAAAATTCAATAACCCGATCGCGAGATGGCTAGATGAATCTCGCGACGAAATCCACTTGACTCGTGTGGAGAATGCTGCGATCGCCATGACTCGCATGAAGCAAGAGACTTTCGATCTTGTTTTATTAGCTCTATTCTCTGGCGATCGCGAAGAAAATATCAAGGCGATCGCACAATGCTTTCCCCTCAATGTAGAAGAAAATAACCCTGTAGAAGATATAGAAGATCGTTATTCCCCCAATTTTCACTTTTCCCAACCCCCTCTCATTCTCCTCAGCGATCGCGACGATCCCGAACTCGCTAGACTAGCTCTTAGGGCAGGAGTCCAAGATTTTTTAGTCCTAGAAGACCTCAATCGCCGCCAATTTTTACGAACCTTGCGTCATACGACCCTGCGCCATAGTATAAACACTCAGAAGCAGTGCGATCGCTGTCCCATCGAAACAAACTGGAAATGTACCGACCCAATCTTGAAGGCGATCGCAGAGCCGATTTTCGTGAAAAACAAAGAAAATCAAAGTATTGCCCGCAGTTCAGAAGCCTTTCTCAATCATATTCTTAACACCACTCCAGATCCCATCTTCGTGAAAGATGAGCAACATCGCTGGATTCTCATCAATGATGCCTTTTGTCACTTAATGGGACAGCCGCGATCGCAATTGATCGGTAAATCCGATTACGATTTTTTCCCCCCAGAAGAAGCCGATGTGTTTTGGGAAAAAGACGCATTGGTATTTGAGACGGGACAAGATAATGAAAATGAAGAATTCCTCACCGATGTAGAAGGCATTCAACATACAATCTCGACTAAAAAAAGTATTTTCACTCATCCTGACGGAAAAAAAACCTTGGTCGGTTGTATCCGTGATATTACGCAACAGAAACAACAAGAGGCGATCGGGCAAAAACGCCAGCGCTATTTAGCAGCCTTAGTCGCAATCCAGCAAAAACTCTTAGATTGCCAAAACCCCTGCTCCTGTTACGATGATATCCTTCACATCCTCGGAACTACTTCGGGGGCATCGCGAGTCTATTTATTTGAAAATGACCGAGACGAACGGCAAGGGCTGCGGATGAGCCAAAAAGCAGAATGGTGTGCAGAAGGCATTAACCCCGAAATCAATAACCCGATTTATCAAAATCTGCCTTACAAGGATTTTAGCCTCGAATTTGCAGAGATTCTCGGGCGAGGGGAAACAATTTCCGACTTGGTGACTAATTTATCGAGTCCCATGCAAGAGATTCTCTCCGAACAAGGGATTCTCTCGATTTTAGTTTTACCCTTACAAGTGAATGGGATATTTTTTGGCTTTATTGGCTTTGATAACTGCATCGAGGGCAAAATATGGGATGTGTCTGAAATTTCCTTGCTTCAATCTGTCGCAGTGTCTATCTCTTCAACCCAACAACGCTTGCAAACTGAAGTTGCTCTCAAAGAAAGCGAAGAACGCTATCGTTGTATTGTAGAAACGGCGAACGAGGGCATCGTTATCATCGATCGCCAAGGCTGCATTGATTTCGCCAATCACCGCGCTGCAAACACAATTGGATACGATCCCAAAGACATTATTGGCAAATCTTACACCCGTTTTATAAACGCAGAAATGCGAGAAATGTTTGCTCAAGTGCTGCAACAGCCACAAACTGTCGGTTCGGAACAATACGATTTGCAATTAACCCATCGTTCGGGAGAATCAGTTTGGGTGATGACTTCTATTTCTCCTCTTTGGCAGAATGGACAGTTTATCGGTTCCTTGGGCATGATGACCGATATTACCCAACGCAAAAAAGCCGAAGCCGATCGCGATCGCTTTTTCACCCTGTCAGCAGATATGCTCTGTATTGCTGGAATTGACGGCTATTTCAAGCGCATTAACCCGTCTTGGTCGAAAATATTGGGGCATAGCCACGCAACCCTATTGGCTCAACCCTATCTCGAATTCGTCCATCCCGACGATCGCGACTTAACCCTTGCCGAGGCGCAAACTTTGGGTAAAGGTGGAGTATTGAGCGTCAATTTTCAAAATCGCTACCGTTGCGCTAATGGAGATTATAAATGGCTGGCATGGAGTGCCACATCCTATCTCGAAGAAGGTTTCATCTATGCTGTAGCGCGGGATATCACCCCCGAAAAAGAATCCCAAGCCGCACTACAAGAAAGTACCCAAAGGCTGGCCGAGGCGCAAAAAGTGACCCATGTGGGGGACTGGGAAATCGACCTCATTTCCGGTCGAGTTACCTGGTCTGACGAACTCTTCCGTATCTATGGATTAGAAAACAAAAAACAGGATAATCTATCCGCAAGAGAATTCATTTCCTCTTCCACTTTGATTGGACAAGAATATCTCCAATATATTCATCCCGACGATCGCGCTGCCAGCCAAGAAGCCATGCAACGGGCTATCTCTACCGGTCAACCTTATGAATTAGAACAGCGCATTCAGCGTCCCAATGGGGAAATTCACTATCTCCTTTTGCGAGGACAACCCGTAACCAATGAGACAGGACAAGTGATTCGCCTATTTGGAACTGCCTTGGATATTAGCGATCGCAAGCAATTAGAAGAAGAAATTGCTCAACAAAAACGCTTTCTCAACGCTATTATTGATTATATTCCTATGGGAGTATTTGTTAAAGATGTTAAAGATGAAATGCGTTATGTTATTTGGAATCAATTTAGCGAACGGAATTTGGGGGTACCGCGAGCAGACTTATTAGGTCGCAATAATTGGGAAGTATTTCCCGAAGAATTAGCTCATTCTTGGCAAGAAGAAGATCGAGAACTTCTGCGAGTTAAACAAGCAATTGTTTATCCAGAACAAGAAATTGATAATCCAGAACGCCAGATTCAGATGTGGTTGCAAACCACTAAGGCTCCCATTGCAGATGAATTTGGAGAAATTACTCATATTCTCGGTATTTTTAATGATATCAGCGAGCGCCGACGGGCGGAAATTGCCCTACGGAAAAGCGAAAAAAAATATCGAGATTTAGTCGAAACATCTCAAGATATTATTTGGTCGATGGACCTCGACGGCTGCTATACTTTTGTGAATCCAGCTATGACTCGCATCTGCGGTTATGAACCCGAAGAAATTATCAATCGTCCCTTCTGGGATTTTATTCCTCTCTACCAACGTCGGGTTAATACCCCTCAATTTTTACGCGTGTTGCAAGGAAAACCTCTCATACAGCACGAACAAAAATACCTCGCAAAGGGCGATCGCTGGATTTACCTGCAAGTCAATGCGATCGCCGTATACGACGAATCGGGGCAAGTTATCGGCGTGACGGGAACAGCCACGGATATTACTGAACGCAAGCGAGTAGAAGAGGCTTTAAGAGAGAGTGTCGATCGTGAGGTTGCTATTGCCACCATTATCGAACGAATGCGCCGTACCCTCGAGATTGAAACTATTTTCAGCACCACCACCCAAGAATTGCGTCGAGTTTTGAACTGCGATCGCGTTATTATTTATCGTTTTAATCCTGATTGGAGTGGAGAAGTTGTCGCCGAGGCTGTCGGAGAAGAATGGATATCTTTGCTTGACCAAGATCGCGATCGATTTGCAATGACCACGGCTTCTGATGACTGTGTTATTAAACTATTGTATGAAACCATCACCATTGAAGACACTCATTTAAAAAAAACACAAGGAGGAGGATATCGTCGAGGGACGCGCTATATCTGCATAGAAGATATTTATACAGAAAAATTTGCCCCCTGTTATCTAAAACTCCTCGAAAAATTTCAAGCTCGTGCCTATCTCACTGTTCCAATTTTCACAAGCGTACAGGAGAATGAGAATGAGAATGAAAAATCACAAACTGCACCCAAATTGTGGGGACTCCTGGCTTCCTATCAAAATTCTGCCCCCCGTCATTGGCAGGAAGAAGAAATCAATATGGCGATTCAAATTGGCACGCAAATGGGCATCGCCCTACAACAAGCTGAATTGCTGGAAAAAACGCAACAGCAGTCAGAGGCATTAAAAATAGCCAAAGAAACTGCTGATGCGGGAAACCGTGCCAAAAGCGAATTTTTAGCTAGTATGAGTCACGAATTGCGAACCCCCCTCAATGCCATTTTGGGATTTACACAATTAATGGTCAGAGATGACCGTCTCGATCGCGAACATCAAGAAAATCTTAATATTATTAATCGCAGTGGAGAACATTTACTAGCATTAATTAATGATGTGCTAGAAATGTCGAAAATTGAGGCAGGACGAGCTACTTTTAATGAAGATGATTTTAATCTTTATCGTCTGTTGGATAGTGTAGAAGATATGTTACGAATGAAAGCCAATGGTAAAGGGCTGCAGTTAATTTGCGATCGCGATCGCGATCTGCCCCAATTTGTCAGTACAGATGCTCAGAAACTCCGTCAAGTTTTAATTAATCTCTTAAGTAATGCCATTAAATTTACAGATACGGGCTTTGTGACTCTGCGAGTGAACAAGAGAAGAGAAAAGCAGAAACTTTATTTTGAAGTCGAAGATACCGGCTGTGGTATCGCCTCAGAGGACGTTGAGAAAATTTTTGAGGCTTTTGGGCAAACAAAAGATGGCGCAAAATCCTCCGAAGGAACGGGGTTAGGACTGCCCATCAGCCAACAGTTTGTGCGCTTGATGGGAGGAGAATTAGATTTAGAAAGTGAAAGAGGACGAGGCTCAAAATTCTTCTTTGAGATTCCGATTAATATGTCCTCAGAACATATTTTAGAGTCTTCCATTAGCAGCCAGAAAAAACTGCGCGCGATCGTCTCTCCAGATTTTCCCGATGTTCCTTATCGTTTTCTAATTGTTGAAGATCGAGAGTACAATCGCTTATTGTTATTGAATCTTCTCACCTCTTTAGGATTTGAAGTAGAAACAGCAAACAATGGTGTAGAAGCGATCGCCATGTGGGAATCATGGCAACCTCATTTCATCTGGATGGACATCCAGATGCCGATTATGGACGGTTATGAAGCAACCCGACAAATTCGCTTGCAAGAAGAAAAACTTGGGAATGAGAAAGACCTCGATCTTTTCGACAGGGTTCCTATTGTCGCTCTAACGGCTAGTGCTTTTCTTGAAGATAGAGCCAAG
>NZ_JAYGHV010000155.1:0-16226 GCF_034932145.1 Spirulina sp. 06S082
GAATAATGATCTCTTAGAAAAATTGCAGCAGCAGTGACAATAGAACCTAATGCCATATTTCTTGAATTTTCAAAATCATTTTCTGTTTCATCTTTTAATTGTTCGAGAAGTGTTTGAGCTTCAGTAAAGGCATCTCTCCAAGTTGAATAGTATTCTTTTTCAAGTGGTTCTCGTTTAAAAGTCTTCGTTGCCCAAACCCATATTGTAGAGATGCGATTTTGTTTTTGTATTGTGGTCAAAGTATTTTGCTGGATTTCTTCTAAATCGGGTTCTAAATTTTCAGATTTGAAGATAATTCTATTATTTTCTTCATCATCTACAATAGGTTTCCATGTGCGGCTATCCACTCGATGTAAAAGAAATCGAAGCGTGTCATCTTGAGGCTTAATTGAATGTAAAGTATCTACAACGGAAAACGCTTCATCTTTCCATTCCGAAAACTGAAGGCGTACCAAAAGTGTTTCTAAACGTTCTCCTCTCCACGGACGTAATGCAGCGATGCGTCTCTCTTCTGAATAAATTTTAGATAGTTCTTCTCTTTTAAAGCCAGAATTATGCCAATCAGTTTCGTGTTTTCCTCGCTCTTGGATTATTCGATTTATATCCATGCGATATAGCTCGGGAGTTTGTAAAAGTGGCATTGCAGATTTTCCTACTTTTTCAGGAAATCCTGTTGCTACAGAAGCCAATACTGCTGTTGGCATAACGGAGTTGCTCTTTTGTAAAATATAATTAAATAGCTCTTCTAGTTCATTAGGCTCAGAACAATTTTCTGTATATGCAATTAACCAATTCTCAAGAGCCATCAAAGCACATTGGAGTAAATATGGTACAGTGGAATATCCTCGGTACGCTAACCAAAAATGTTCGCAGCAATATTGAGAGACTATTTCTCCATTGTTGAGCTTAATATCTAGTCTTGTAGGAACTAATTTTGATAGTTCTGATTGGTCTTGTGACTCGTAACGTGGTGAGTTTAAGTAAATTTGAATATTTTTAGCTACCGTCAAATTAAGTAATTCTAGAATAAAATCTAAACCTTTCCTTGCGTGAAATCTAAGAAGTAAGTGGAAAAGTCCTTTTGCACCACTAGCTGGGTAGAATCTATATCGATATTCGTGAAGACCAAAGCATTTGTCTCCTACTATAGCACTCCTATTTTGAAATAAGCTACTTTCCTTAGATTCTTCAATCAGCAATTCTAGATAAGCCAGTTTTATTAATCTATCTGGATCGTGTTTACAGAAGAAAGCTGATTCAACACCTTCAAAACACATTTTACAAAAATCTTTGATATAGCGAGGTCGGCGATTTTGCCCTTGCGTTGCAAAGATATCTGTTTCAAGAAGTTCTATGAATTCTTCATGAATTACTGAAATTGTTTGTATTATTATACTGAGTAGCTTTTTACGATCGCCTTTATCATTATATGAATCTTTCAGATCGTTTAATAAATGTAAGGCAAGTAATCCAACTTCACGAGCGGGTATAGGTAGCTCTTTGTTCAAATTAAGTACAGACGACCAATTATCCAAAACAGCTATAATATGTGGTTCTAAATTTTTAGTAATTCGATCCTTATTCTTGAAGCAAAAGCAAATAAGAGATTGCCATCCTTTACCATAAGGTTTGAAATATAAAGTATCAACTAAAGTTTTTTCATCTTTTGTTTGTGACTCTGAAGCAATCTGGCTATTAGGTGCTTGACAAGCAATTCGGAGGATAAAGCAGAAACGTTTGAGAAGGTCTCCATTATTGGAAAAGAGACGCTCTTGTAACAGCTTGAGAAATTCATTGGGATTATCACCTTGAAGCACAGCAGCGATCGCTTCATCTTGCCAATATCTCTGAATATTTTGATTGTCAAGAATAGAATATATAAAATGTTCGATATTTTCTCCATATCTCAATTTTTGATGAAGCCACAAACGAAAAGCGCGATTTATAGCAGGTTCGTGACCAATTTTATCAAGAAAATATTGTATCTCATTTGAATATTGCTCATAAGCATTTTCGATGTATTTTTCAAGCGCCCAATCCTCTAAGATATCGTGTGCTGGACTAACAAGATCGTTGTGATAATTTCGGCTAATTAAATAATCTTCCTCAAGTTTTAGGACAGTCTCTTCATCAAAATTTACAGATGAAACTCCATATACCATTCGCTTTGCTCGACTTACTGCTATATCTATAAAGGTATTTTTTCGCTTGATTGGCATTCCATTTTTTCGTTCTTTTTCTTTAGCAATTATCTCTTTCCAAACAGCTATACGAAATTCTTTTTCACCATCCTCAGACGAAAACTTTGTTCCCGTTGTCATAACTCTATAAGCAAAATTCGCATAAAATGGAGATGTTAGTAATGGTTTTAATTTTGGATTGTTTGCAAAATTTTGCAAAGGTGTGAGTTGTTCGCATAAACTTTGCACTTGGCGATCGCTAAAACCTTTGAGTGTAAGTGTTTTAAAATTAACTTCAAAAGACTGAAGATAATTAAAAATTATTTGCTGATATGCGTAATCTCGACCAGTAGCGATTACAGTCCAATTTTTTTGATGATTTAACCAATGCAATAAATCTGTAAATGCTGTAGTGTTTTCCAATTCAAGAAGTTTTTCTAGAGATTCAATAATCAGGTATTTTTTTGGCATCAAAGCGAACCCTGCTTCTAAATCACTTAATGAACCTTTTAAACCTATCCATGAAAATACATTATCTAGATGCGCTCTATCTAAATCTTCTATACGCAGACAGAATAGAGGAATACTGTGATCGATTGTATCTGAAAATTCTCGCATGAGGCTCGATTTTCCCGAACCTCGTTCTCCAGAGACAAAAACAAAACTAGATGTTTCTGCAACGTTCAATAATTCAAATATATCCGATCTCTTAATATGGACTCCACCAACATCAATTTTGAGTTGCTTTAAAATAATCTGGCCATGTTCCTTGAGCCTTTTAAAATCTGAAGACCAATCAGAAAACATCATCGTGTTAAATACATTTCTGATATCTTCTGGTACAGTCTCTAAAGTAATTGTTCCCGCATTTTGATTATCAAATTGAACAAACTCTACAACTCTGCTCCAAATTAGTGGTGCAGTTTCATTTGAATATAGAGCAATCAGTGAATGCAATAAAGATAAAGTGATTCCGGATTCTGTATCTAAGTCGTAACCAATGAGATGAAAAACTTTCAAAAACTTCCATAGCTCTCGATCGGAAACATCTATTCCATCATTAGCATCCTTTAAATGTTTTTGAAAAGCCTGTAATTTTTCTCTTTTTTTATCACTGCTAAAGTTTTCTGTACGGACTTTAGATAAAAACTCTTTTTCATTTTCAGAGTGTCTTGCCCATTCAAGAATAGGGCGAACATGATTGATATCAACTTCACTCAGAATTCCTGTAATAAGAGCAAGAGCATTAATTTTAGAATCAAAACTTTTGTCATTGAAATCATTCCACATACTCTGAATCACTTCAGCCAGAGTATCATCACTTTTTGTGATACTAATCTCATGTTTTATCTGAGCAAACAGTTTTGCCTCTTGTTTTGTTTGTGGATGTTCCGCAATTATGATACAATCATCGGTATTAAAGCCAGCATAACGTCCTTGCAACTTAATTTTTGCGATTGGGAAAGGAGGTATACAGGGTGCTAGTCGGCCAGTCAGCATGAGAACAGTAAATGCTGCTTGAACTCGCGTCTCAAAATTTGTACCACCACCGCCAGTAGAAAAAGGATTGCTTTGTTGTTTATTAGATTTAGCCATTCACTGGATGAGTTTACTAGCATTCATATCTATTTTAGCAGAGATCGAGTAAGCAGCAAGTACGTTTGTTTTTTCGATGTATTGGCAATATTCTTCTTCCGTGAATCATAGAAGGGATATATTTTTCAGCGAGAATTGCCAAATCTAGATGTGCGAGACGCTTCCCGAAGTGCTACCCTCTTGCAAGCTAGAGTCAGAAAGTGCCGCATACCGTAAACAATAAACACGAATGTTATTTCTGAGTAAATTTACGGTAAATCTCTGGATTATTCAATATTGATTGAAAGATAGCTCATATTTTGTTAATATTTCTAATACTGATTCCCTAGAAAAATCATTAAGTTGAAACAAAGAGATATAATTTTATAGTGGTATTTTTATTAAAAAATTAAGTTTTAGGGGTGTAATTCATGCGATCGCCAAACTACAGAGGAGAAAATGATGAACTTACCTTTAAATCTCTCTACAGTTGCTATGGACCTCGATTCGCTCATTGAGATTCTCAATCGCAAATTAGTTGTTTCCCAAATCCGTTGTCTCAATGCAACAGAAATTTTGCTCTTGCAAGGGATATGGCAGTATAAAACCTATATTGAAATTGCTCAACAGGAAGATTACAGTACAAACTACATTAGCAACGTGGTTGCACCTGGATTATGTCGGCGACTATCCGATCTCATTGGGAAGCGCGTAACTAAAAGAAATTGTCGGGCGATATTAGAAAATTATATCGCGACTGAAATTGAACCTCATTTATCTTGGCAAAAGGAAGAAATAGACCCATCGATACCCCACACACCTAGGTTGATATCCCCTATTTTTCCTCAAGAAGAACCTGCAAAGGAACACAAGTCCCCACCATATCCGAATGGGTCTCTCCCTATTGATTCTCCCTATTATATTCGACTTGATGAGATTGAGCCGCAGGTTTGCGAGCAAATCACCCAACCCGGCGCTCTTGTTCGGATTAAAGCCCCTCAAGAAATGGGCAAAACTTCATTACTGCTCCGGATTCTACACTATGCTAAAGAGCAAAAGTATCATACGGTTCATTTGAATTTACAGCAAACCGATCGCGGAACGCTTAACGATTTCAATCTCTTTTTACGCTGGATTTGCGCCAATATTAGCCGTCAACTCAAGATCGAGTCAAAAATTGCCGATTATTGGGATGATGATATTGGCAGTTCTGTTAGTTGTCTGCTTTATATGCAGGACTATATCCTCGATCGCATTAAGGCTCCCCTCGTGTTAGCTTTTGATGAAGTCAATCGGATTTTCGAGCATCCCCAAGTCGCTCAAGATTTTTTGCCCTTATTGCGATCGTGGTTTGAGGAGGCCAAAAAAGTGCGAATTTGGCAAAATCTTCGGACTATTGTTGTTCATTCAACAGAAGTTTATGTTCCCCTAAAACTTAACCAATCTCCATTTAATGTTGGATTGCCGGTTCACTTAAGCTCTTTTAGCCTCGAGCAGATACAAGAATTAGCTCGGCGTTATGAATTAAACTGGACGGATGGGACAGAGGCGAAACAACTGAGAGCTTTAGTGGGAGGACATCCAGCGCTCGTGCAAGTTGCGCTTTACAATCTGCATCAAGATGAGTTAACTCTCACTCAATTGTTAAAAACGGCAGCCACAACAACGGGAATTTATGCCCATCACTTACAGCGTCATTGGGCAAACTTACAAGCAGAACCCAAACTCGCTCGTGCATTTCAGGAGATAGTAAGTACAGAAAAACCTGTTGAACTAGAGCCAAATTCATCTCATAAGTTATATAGCATGGGGTTGATTAAGTTGGATGAGAATAAAGCTACTTTGAGTTGTGAGTTATATCGACAGTATTTTCAGAAGTCGTAATTTTTAATAGTAAATTTTTAATAGTAAATTTGTATTGTTGCGAACAAACATGACTGCAAGATATTAGATTTCTGTTATTTTTATATGAGTTTTATAGATTGAATGAGCTTGAGAAAATTCTTATTATAAAGATATAAGCAATGCAAACTATTTGCACACACCCCGATCTCTGTAGTGGCGTTCCCCCAAAGCGTTTCTACAGATTTTTTTTATTTTGCTTAAATATCTTAATATTTTGTCTTTATTTTGTCAAGAAGGTTATATCCTCAAGCCAGAGATCGAGTAATTTCAACTCTTTGCGATCGAGAATTGATAGACTAACAAGTTTTTCGTAACAGATTCGCATATTATCTGCCAACTTGTCTTGACCCGATTGTAGAGGCAATGCTTGCAATGCCTCGCATAATCTGTAATTGTGCAAATAGCCGACAATTTCCTGCTCAAAATCGTGCATGAGATTGTGTTCATTTCGTTCTTGCCATACTGTCGGTTCATGAAACAAAATGTGCCAATTATTTTCCCATGCAATGCGTTGTGCGACAAAACTACGCCAAATATCGGTCATCCGAAAGGAACAATAAGCAGGAAGATATAATAAGGGAAATGTATCGTGCCACCAAGTTGTATTTTGACTATTAAAAGGACACCAACTATTTCTCGATAATGCTAAACGGCGATCGCGTCGAAAGTCTTGGGGTAAGGGTAAAGTTAAGCGATAAATCGCATCTACATCGGGATTGCGATCGGCTAAACCTTGTTGAATGGGACAATCTACAAGCGCTATCTCTAAATTTTCCCAAGTATCGGGAAGCGGTTTATTGATAGTATCAAGGGGTAATCCTCGCGGCCAGATATTTGCTTCAGTAAAGTAGCGGTAAACATTAATCCAGTGACTCTCTGAAACAACAGGAACCATTTGCTGTCGTTGACGCGGATTTTCAAAGTTTGGGTAGGGAATATTATCATCATCAGTCTCGATTATAATTTCAGCGTTGTTTTGTAAGGCTAATAAATAGCCAATATTTTTTCTTGCGTAATGTCTTTTGGGACAGCTTTGAGCAAATTTAAAATTTAATGCCAACTGATGAGAAAGATTATAAAAATCACATCCTTCCAGATAAAAATCAGCAGGACTGGCCACATCACCAATAATAATAAAAGACCAATTTTTATCTTGGACGCATTGAGATAGTTTTTTTAATGCCATATTTGGCCGCGCGATCGAGGTGACAACTAGGGCAACTTTGCTATCCATAGTAATGAGAGAATTAATAATTAACCTACTTATATTGCTCAATTAACATTAATACCTCGATGTTTCCTGAAAATCATGATGAGAATCTTCGAGGGTAAGTTGTGACTGCCACAATTTCCCTTGAAGACGTTTGCGTGTCAAGCGCCACAAATTTTTACACGCTTCTACGATAATACTATTCTTGACTCGAGAACTGGCAAAACGGTAATGGATGGGAACTTCAACAATCTGAAAATGATGACAAAAAACACGAATTTCTGTTTGAAAAAAATGATTTTTAGAGTGAATACCATTATCGAGGACGGCTTGTAGGCTTTTCTGAGTGAACATTTCAAATCCACTGGTCATATCACTTAGTTTTGTGCCTAATAGAAAGTTGGTGGCAAAAGTACCACCCCAACTAATTAAATAACGCTTAAGAGAACTATCGCTGATTTTTCCTCCAGGACAAAACCGACTACCAAATACACAATCATATCCTTGCTGCATTTTCGCCAAAAATTTAGGAATATCTTCTGGATTATGGCTAAATCCTGCGTCAATTTCTAAAATCCAATCACACTTTGCTGTAATGGCTTCGCGATAGCCACGAAAATAGGCATCGACAACACAGCGACTGGATTCGTCCCATACTACACAAATACGATGGTCAGTTTGCGATAATTGATGGAGAATATCAATTGTGCCATCTGTACTAGCGCGATCGACAACAATAAAAAAATGCACTGATTGAAATTCATTGCAGTAAGATAAAACAGAATTAACAAATGAGCGGACAACATCACGTTCGTTAGACATGGGACAAACAATGCCTAATTTTATGTTCTTAAGTGCAATAGAAGGGGATAAAATATCAGAAATAATCATTATGTAAGAAATCTATACTCAAAAAGTGAATTACCATCGGCAACTAAGTATTCTCTATAAGAATTCCCCAAAAGTTATCAAAATCTACCTTTAGATCGAACAGATCGAGATAACGTTGAGAAAAATTTTACCCTTGCTCGCGCTAGGATGAGGGAAGTTATCGCAATAGGAAAGAGGCAAACGATGTCAACTTTAGCACTAACGGATGAAAACGTTGAGACTGTCCTCGACGAGATGCGTCCTTATCTGATGGCGGATGGGGGTAATGTTGAATTGGTCGATATTGACGGGCCAATTGTTAAAGTACGCTTGCAGGGTGCTTGCGGTGCTTGTCCCAGTTCGACTATGACATTAAAAATGGGCATTGAACGTCGCTTGCGGGAAAAAATTCCCGAAGTTGTAGAAGTCGAACAAGTTATGTAAACTTTAGCGATCGCAAAGGAAAAATATAGATTTAAGATCGAACAATCGGGTTATAGTGAACACCGACTCGATTTTTTTCGATCATTTCTATTCGGTTTACTTCTTTGCGATCGTGTCCCATCCTCTCTACATCGCCTTTATCTGGCATCAACACCAACCCCTCTACAAGTCCACAAAAGGGGAGTATCGCTTGCCTTGGGCGAGATTGCATGGAACCAAAGATTATTTGGATCTGATCCTGATGTTGGAGAAGTATCCCCAGCTACACCAAACGGTTAATCTTGTTCCTTCTCTGATTTTGCAGATCGAAGATTATATTGCTGGGACGGCGATCGACCCTTATTTGGCAGTTGCTTTAACTGCGGAAACACAACTGAATTTAGAGCAAAAGAATTTTATCATCGAACATTTTTTTGATGGCAATCATCACACTTTGATCGATCCCCATCCTCGTTACGCTCAATTGTATCATCAACGTAAAGAAAAAGGAGAGCAATGGTGTTTGCAGAATTGGCAGGCAAGGGATTATGGGGATTTATTGGCATGGCATAATTTAGTTTGGATCGATCCTTTGTTTTGGGACGATCCCCAGATTGCAGGATGGTTGCGAAGAGGGAAAGATTTTACGGTAGAAGATCGCCAGGGGATTTATCGCAAACAACAGGAAATTTTAGGGCGCATTATTCCCAAACATCGACAGATGCAGGAGATGGGACAGTTAGAAATCACAACGACTCCCTACACTCACCCTATTTTACCTTTGTTGGCGGATACTCATGCGGGACGGGTTGCGGTGCCAAATATGGCATTACCTAAGCATCGCTTTCAGTGGCCAGAAGATATTCCCCGACATCTCCACAAGGCTAAAGCAATATATCGGGAACGTTTTGAACGGAATCCTAGGGGGTTGTGGCCGTCGGAACAGTCGGTGAGTCCGGCAATTTTACCCTATATTGCGCGAGAGGGGTTTAAGTGGATCTGTTCCGATGAGGCTGTGTTGGGATGGAGTCTCGATCGCTTTTTCCATCGGGATGAGAGGGGAAATCTCTACGATCCGGAGGTTTTATATCGTCCTTATCGTTTGGAAACTCCTTATGGAGATGTGGCGATCGCCTTTCGAGATCACCGCTTGTCGGATTTGATCGGGTTTACTTATAGTGCCATGTCTCCTCAAGATGCAGCAGAGGATTTAGTGGGACATTTGCAGGCGATCGCCAACTCTCGCAGGGACGACCAAGATGAACCTTGGTTGGTGACGATTGCTTTAGATGGGGAAAATTGTTGGGAATTTTATCAACAGGATGGTTTACCTTTCCTAAACAATCTCTATCAACGTCTCAGCCAGCAGCAGAATCTCGAATTAGTAACGGTTTCGGACTTTTTGACGAAATACCCTCCCACGCAAACAATCCCTCTAGAAAAGCTCCATAGCGGCTCTTGGGTGGATGGCAGTTTTACCACTTGGATTGGCGATCCAGTGAAAAATCGCGCTTGGGATTTACTTTACGAAGCGCGAAAGACTTTGGATCGGCATCCAGAAGCAACGGAGGAGAAGAATCCGAGGGTATGGGAAGCGTTATATGCTGCGGAAGGGTCTGATTGGTTTTGGTGGTTTGGGGAAGGACATTCTTCTAACCAAGATGCCATGTTCGATCGCCTATTTCGAGAACACTTAATCGAGATTTATGAAGCATTAGGCGAACCTGTTCCCGAGTCTTTAAAGGAGGAGGTAGAACGTCACGACATCCACGGCGATCGCGTTCCCAGTAGCTTTATTCATCCCATTATTGACGGGTTTGGGGACGAACAGGACTGGGATAAAGCAGGATTGGTGGAAATTGGCGGTGCAAGGGGAACCATGCACCAAAGCAGTACAGTACAGCGTTTATTTTATGGCTTGGATCACCTCAATTTTTATCTCCGTTTGGATTTTAAATCGGGAATCGATCTATTTAAAGAATTGCCTTCAGAGTTACATCTACTTTGGTTTTATCCCGGTATTTTAATGTGTAATAATCCAGCACCTTTACCGGAATTGCTGGATATTGAACCCTTAAATTATGGGTTTCATCATCATTTAGGGATTAACTTGCGATCGGGGGAGATTTGGTTAGATGAAGCGGGAGAATATCAGGAGTGGCATCGGCGCAAGTGTACTGCTTATATGGCGTTAAATCAATGTTTGGAAGTGGCGATTCCGTGGCACGATCTCAATATTCATCCCGATTATCCTATCCGCATGGTTGGAGTTTTAACGGATGAGGGAAAATTCTCTGGACAAATTCCTGAATCTCGGCTAATTAGTGTGAATTCCCCTTAGTCTAATTCAATCCCATGATGATTCGATATCATGGGGTTAAACATCTCTAACTATCTCGGTAAATGAAAAGATACAAACATAAAATGAAAAGAAATCAATAAAAATATGGGCAATAAAAATAAAAATTTATGAGATTTCTTGCGCCAAATCCATAAAATCAGAGCAATAGCTAAAGGGAGTATAACTCCTAATTCGAGATAAAGATTTCTGTAAAAATAATAGTTAGTGAGAGATATTTTTCCAGCACTTGGTAAGATTCCAAAGGAAAGTTTAAATACTTCTCGACTCCAAGGAAACAATAACGGTAAAACTGTTACTCCCACCAAAATATCGAGCAAAAGATGAGATAATCCGGCACAAAAGGCTTGAATACTGTATTTCTTTAATGTTGCTCTGTTTTTGATGATAAAAAAGAGCATTAAACTGGTTAACAATGGTAAAATAAGACTACCTGCCAAAGAATGCGTAATGCGAATTCCTTGATTATTACTAGGACGAAAAAAGGGAATAATATAATCTAAATCGGGGGTACAAGCTAAAATAATAAGCCAGAATAACCACAAAAAGCGATCGCGCTTTTTCGTCGATAAATCTCCCCCCAGTTGGCGATCGCAGCAAAAAATAGTTGCCCCAGCTAAACTGTGTCCGATAAAAGATGACATAATAAATTTCAATTTTTTGGGTAATTTCGAGATAGCCGCGATCGCATTCCCTCTGCCCTATTATTCTCTCGGTTTTAAGCACTCAATGCCAACAAAAATAGGATGATCGAGAAAATCTTGCCAAAATTCTTGTCCTTTTTCCTTAATCCCTTCTGGAGAAACAATGACTTGATGCCAGTGAATTTCTGAAAAGCCGACTTCTTGAAAAACTTCTTCGTAAGTGGTACGATCGAAATAATAGTTATTAAATTTAACATCCTGGCGATCGCCAACAGTTTTTAAAGTAAAAGCGATCGCATCGCCTTCTTGTATCGAAGCAGGTAGTTTAAAAGCAATGCCATATTTCTTTAATCGTGAAGACTCTGCATGAGGAAATTGATAATCGGTATTGATACTCAGAAAACATCCTCCTGGTTTAAGATTGAGGAATATCTGCCAACTCATTTGCAAAAGCTGCGATCGCGTTTGGGCATAGGACAATAAATAGGAAGAAACTACGCGATCGAATTCACCAATTTTGCCTAATTCGAGAGCATCTTTAACGATGTACTCAATGCCTAAAGGATGCTCATTTTCCTGTTCTCGTGCCAATTCGATCATTTTGGGGGAAATATCTACTCCCACGACCCGAGAAGCCCCTTTCTCCTTAAATTGCCGGGTATAAAGTCCATCTCCACAAGCAAGATCCAGCACCGATAGTCCAGCAACATCCCCAATGATTTGCAAGTAGGTGTACTCTTCAATATGAGGACGATAAGGCAAGTCTTGGGTTTTAACGTAAAGATGGGCAATGCGATCGTAATGAGCAGTCATGGAGAGGATTCCTCTATTATCTGGAAAATGTTGATTTAAAGTGCGGAATTTGCCCAATTTTTTGCCCACTCTAGAGTTTTCTTAACCTGTATCTCGTCTGTTGCTTCGCAATAAAGACGCAAAACGGGTTCTGTGCCGCTAAATCGTATCAGTAACCAACTACCATCTTCTAGCCGAAACTTATAGCCGTCAATGGTTAAACAGTCTGTGACGGCTTTTCCTGCGACTTCTGTGGGGGTATTGGTTTTGAGCAGTGTTAATAATTTTCCTCGTTCCTCCATACTGGCAAGGGGGAGATCGATGCGATCGTAGGCCGATTGAAAGTTTACCCGTGCTTGTAAATCTGCGTAGAGATCCCTGATATCTCGCCCAGATTCTACCACGGCTTCGAGGACGTAAAGGGCGGCTAGGAGGGCATCTCGTTCGGGAATGTGGGAGCCATAGCCGATCCCTCCCGATTCTTCTCCTCCCAGGAGAACTTCTGCTGATAGCATTCGATCGGCAATATATTTATAACCGATCGCGGTTTCATAAAGCGGAATATGATAAGATTCTGCTAAACGGGCGATGATGTCCGAGCCGCTAATGGTCTTGACAATTTCTCCTTTAAATCCCTTGCGTTGGGATAAATGTTCCATCAGGATAGGAATGAGAATTTGCGAACTGTGGAAATTTCCTGCCCCATCTACCGCAGCAATGCGATCGCTATCTCCATCAAAGACAAATCCGACGCGAATCTCTTCTTTACCTTCCCGTGCTGCCTCGCGGATAGCGCGGAATAGTTTAGGAATATACTTGGGGAGGGGTTCCGGTGCGCCCCCTTCAAACAGGGGATCGCGATCGCCGTTGATTTCTTCAATCTCTACCCCTAACAAGCGCTTTAGCCCCGTCGCTGCCGCACCGTGCATGACATCGGCAAAAACGCGAATCTTCCCAGAGGTAATAGCATTGGCGATTTTAGCAATATCTACTTTGGAACGCAATTCCCGACAATAATTTTCCCAAGCATCGAAATGCTCCAATTTTCCGGGGGTTTTCCCGGCCACAAAACCCCGAGGCAGTAATGTTTCTATTTGCTTGGTGATCTCTTGTGTGACTGAGCCGCCAAATGCTCCTTTTACCTTTAAACCTAAGTAACCTGCGGGATTGTGACTGGCAGTGAGAACTAAAGAACCCAATGCTCCTCGCTCTTTTGCTGCCCAGGATAAAGCGGGGGTTGGGGCGTAACTATCGGCAAGGAGAACATCAAAACCAGCTTCTTGCACGGATTCTGCCACGGCTTTAGCAAAGGATTCTGCTAGAAAACGGCGATCGTATCCGATCGCAATTAAGTTACTACCAGTAGTTTCGCCAAAATTTTTCGCTAACACTTCCGCCGCAAGAGGAGCAACTAAAGTGACGCGCTCAAAGGTAAAATCGGCGGCAATTAAACCGCGCCAGCCGTCGGTTCCAAAGGCAATGGGATTGGGAGTAAAGGGCATGGGAATTTTGCGATCGCAGCTATTTTCTTTGCCTTCGATTGTAGCGCAATCCCTGCCTCATCCTCGATCGAAAACAGAGAGCAACGATAAAATGTTATATTGTTAGTTAGTTAAATAGATAACTATAATCGGAACCGTGACTAAAAGTCTAAACCATAAAAACTCTGCGGCTGCCCTTGCTCCCGTTGCTGATTATTTTAAAATGCTCTCTGAAGTCAGTCGCCTACAAATTTTGAACAGTTTAAAAGTGGGAGAGATGAATGTGACGCAACTTTCCGAAGAAACAGGATTGGGACAAGCTAATCTTTCTAAGCATTTAAAGATTTTAACACAAGCTGGCATTTTGACCCGCAAACCCGTCGGTGTTAGCGTTTATTATGAGATTAGCGATCCGATGATTTTCGATCTTTGCGAATTGGTTTGCGATCGCCTCACCGATCGAATACAAGAACAAGCCGATCGCCTGCATCAATTAAAAGCCTTTAGTACCATTGTAAAATAATGGTGTGGGAACATTACTTTCAACAAAAAATAATGCGTCAATTTTTCCAGCGATCGCTAATTTTAAGTCTTCTTTTCGGGCTGTTAATATTAAGTTGGGGTGCGATCGCCTCTAATGCCACAGCCGCCGTTTACCAAATGGAAGAAGCTCCAGGACAAATGCTCTATCAATCTCGCCACACTTTGCGAGACGAGATTGATGAACCGTGGCAAGTCGTGTTATTTAAACGAGAGAAAGATAATGGGGAAAATAGCATCCATTTGCGTTTGGTGGGATTTCCCGATCTTACTAACTTTGCTCATCCCCAACCCCTGAAAGTATTTACTTCTACAGGAAAAGTTTTGCTTGCTGAGGACTTTTTTGCCACAGAATCCCCCGCAGATAATGTGGGTGAGTTTGATTTCCAAACAGTGTTACCCCAATTGCCTCAAGTCGCATCAGTGCAACTCCTCTTGAAGATGAAGGATGAAAGCGCGATCGCTTTAAGAATACCTGCCGAAGTGGTATTAGAGTGGCATTTAATTGTGCAATAATCTAGGGCAGATTTGTGGCGATCGCTGCTAAATCGATAAAAATTTTAGTTATCGCTTCTAATTCACCTTCCCCTGAGCATAAGCCAAATAAGTTTGATATTCGATCGCCTTCTCCCGTGCAGTTTCGTATTGAGGATGATCCTCACTTACTGTTTCCATCAGTTCGATCGCCCGAGTCCAATCTTGTACCGCTTGTTCCCACTCCTCGGGAAAACGAGCGATTTCCGTTGCATTCACTGCCGCGATCGCCTGATTTATCGCCGCCCGAAATACCCCATTAGGATTCTGAGCCTGTTGGCTGGCATATTCGAGATAACCTTGATATTCAATAACTTTCTCCCGCGCCACGGTATAGGACTTATGATCTACTGGCACAACCCGCATTAAGGCGATCGCTTGCTGCCAATTCTGACTCACCCGATCCCAATCTTCCGGAGTAGCGGCGGTTTGAGTCAAATCTGCTGCACTCATGGCATGATTGACCGCAACGCGAAAGGCTTCTTTGTGGGGAACGCCGAAGGTTTCCTCCGAGGCTGCTTCCGCCCTACCCGAAGAGGGTATTCCTGCTTCCGTTGCCCGCGAAAAAGGGCTTCCTTGGGTCCCGAAACCAAAAAATGCTGCGACAGACCATCCTCCTAAAGCAAGGGGAATTAGGGCGAGAACCGCCGCTTCACGAATTCCCAAGGGTTTATAAGAGCGCCATTTTTGAGCCATTTTAGCGCTATTTTTAGCCAGGGGATCGGGTTCGTTTTCGGGTTCGGGTCTGGTGGAGATTGCCTCAAAAGTAACGGAGTCGGAAACTTCGATCGCCTCGGTTGTGCTGTTATCTGGTTCGATTTCGTCTTGGACTTCCTCAACTTCAAGAACTTGAGCTTTTTGTGAGGAGAGAAGGCGTTCGGGGAGTTGAATATCTTGAGCCAGATTCAACGATCTAGATTCTTTAGCAATTTGTGCTTCTAACCATGCTTCAAAGCGGCTGGCGATAAGACGTTGACGCAAAGCTGTATCGAACTTAGTGGGGATATAGCGTTCCAAACGCGCGATCGCCACCCATTTGTCCACCCGAAATGGGGGTGAAATCTGTCCAGGTTGAGAGATTCGCAACATTTGGGCCAGTTTGGGGTGCAGATTGTGCAGGGCGATCGGTCCAACTAAGCCATTACTATGGGCTTCAGGACCTTGAGAATACTTCCCAGCTAAATCCCCAAAAGCAGCCTCCTCTTCTTGAAGGCGAAAATATAGTTCTTGAATGACCTCTAATTCTTCACTTTGAATAATGGAGAAAAGAACGCGATCGTATTGTTCCTTATTGCTGAGAAATTCTGCTTCGACTTGAGCCCCCCATTGAGCCTCTTTAAATTTTTCCAGTTTCAGTTGTCTCGGTGCAACTCGGGCGATTTGCTGTGGGGAAATGCCGCTATTCTGGGGTTGTTGGGTAATATTCTGACAAAATTGTTCTAATTCTTCCCGCGTACAAGCAACCGACGCGATCGCGCTGTCGATAATAATTTCTCGCAGGAGATGGGGAAGAATTTGGGGGGAGGTCAGTAAAGAAATGACCTGTTCGGAATCGAGTTGGCGATCGCCGACCTGTAGAACTGCACTCATCAGAAAAATTGGGTAGAAACCCCGTCCTTATAGGACGGCTTTATATTAGTTTCGCTACCGCCTTGGAGTTGTTCAATTAGGGTGCTTTTGTATTGCACTTTTAACAGGACAATTACTGTATCT
>NZ_JAYGHV010000156.1:0-15560 GCF_034932145.1 Spirulina sp. 06S082
TTTGCGAATGCGTTCGATCAAGCGAGGACGTTCTAAAATCTTTTGAGATAAGGGTTTTAAGGATGAATCGTAGGTGGAAAGGAGCAGTAAACGGGCGCGGGCATGGGAAAAAGGAATACCAGGTAATAATTGTAAATAATAGTCAATAACTGCGGGAGAAAGCGGTTGAGCCGTAACGTAAATTAAGCGAGTATGAGGATTGCGGAGACGAATAAGGGAAAATAATAAACGTTCTTCATAATGGAGAAATCCCGGAATTTTCCCCAGTTGTCGCTGGTCAATACTCAAAGAGGGAATCACTAAAATATCATAATCATCTTGATCGAAGAGATCGATCGTTGCGGCACAACTTTTCAGACGACTTTGGAGTTTGCGTAACTGTAACCCAATTTCCGATATTTCCGGCATAGTTTGGCTTGAAAATGCGATCGCCTCCATTTTAGGGGATAAATTGGGCTAATATTAAAGATGTTCTCTGGGTTTTCAACTTTTAGCGATGTTAACTCCTTCAATCTCTGCAATTATTTGCACCTACAATCGAGATACTTATGTGGGTGCGGCGATCGATAGCATTCTTGCTCAAGATTTGCCCGAGTTTGAAGTTATTTTAGTGGACAATTGTTCCACCGATCGCACGAAAGCGATCGCCCAAGAAAGGCTATCCGATCCCCGTTTTAAGTATTTTTACGAGTCCCAATTAGGACTATCGGCGGCTCGAAATCGGGGTTTTAAGGAAGCAAAAGGAGATATTCTCGTTTACCTCGATGATGACGCAGTAGCTTCTCCTGGTTGGCTTCGCGCCATTTATCAAGCCTATAAAAACAATGAAAAGTTGGCGATCGCGGGGGGAAAAACAACTCTCATTTGGCCGCCTAACACCCCTCGTCCTAATTGGCTCTCACGGGACGCTTCTGGGGTCTTAGGGCTGTACGATCTCGGTGATGCACCCCTCTCCATCACTCGCCCGGATCGCAGCCCAATTGGGGCAAATTACTCCATTCGGCGCGATATTCTCGAGGCGATCGGTGGTTTTAATGTGAACTTGGGTCGGGTTGGCAAAAATTTAGTCTCGAATGAAGAACTTTTCATGACAGAACAAGTGCTAAAACAAGGCTGGATGGTGATGTATTTACCCGATGCCGCCGCCGGTCATAATGTTATTCCAGAACGCATTACCCCCAATTGGTTTCTCAAGCGGAGTTGGGGACAGGGAATTAGCGAAAGTTATCGCGATCAACTCGCTAACCGATCGGCTTTGACTCAATTTGGAAATGGTGGCGAACGCTTGCTACGCGGTCTTTATAAGTCTCTCAAATATTTCGGTTCTCCGGAGCAAAGATTTGAAAATTTCTTGTATGCTTACGGACAAATTGCTTATTTAAAAACCTCAATTCGAGGGATGTTGTTCGGCAAAATATCCGCAGAATAAAACTAGAAAAAAGTCCTATTTTTTCTATATTTTACTATCAATTAATCGCAGGTTCACAATAAAAGTACTGCCTTCTCCTTGTTTGGATCGCAGAGAAACTGTTCCTCCCATCCCTTCAACGAGAGTTTTAACGATGGATAGCCCTAAACCCGTCCCTCCCGTCGTGCGAGTTCGAGCCTCATCGAGACGGTAGAAACGCTCGAAAATGCGGGTTTGTTGAGCGAGAGGAATCCCTGGACCGCGATCGCGCACCTGAATGACTCCCCGGCTTTTATCGCGGGAGATCGTCACGGTTACAGGGCGATCGCTGGGGGAATATTTGACCGCATTCTCGATTAAATTTAATAACACTTGTTTGAGGCGATTAAAATCAGCGCAGACTTCGATCAATTCTGAGGTATTTTCAAACTCGATCGCGCGATCGGGATTATATTGTTTCGCCATCTCAACCACTTCTGAGCCAAAATCATTTAAGAGAACCGGTTCTTTGCGAAAGTGCAGGTGTCCGCTATCTGCGCGGGCGAGTTCGAGTAAGTCTTCTAGCAATTGCACCGTGCGATCGGCTTCTGAGGAAGCGATCGTTAAAGCCTCTTTTTGGGGATCGGTTAAGTTACTGCCTCGCCGTAGGGTACTTTGTAAATAACCAGAAACAATAGTGAGGGGCGTTCGCAACTCGTGGGAAACATCACTGACGAATTCCCGTTGGTGTTCCCAGGATTCGTGAAAGCGATCGAGCATTTGATTAAACGCATTTTCCAGTTGATGCAGTTCGCTAGGTGCAGAGTCGAGATAAAGCTGCTCTTTTCCTAACTGTTCTGCGGAAAAACTAGCAGTTAATTGGCTCAGTTTTTGTAAGGGTTGTAGGGATTTTTTGATGTAAAAGGCGATCGCAATAGTGATAGCTCCAATCGCGATCGCGCTAACAGAAGAAAGATTCCACAATAGCTTGCGAAACATCTGCCGATCCACGGTAATATTACGAGCAATGTTCATTTTTCCCACAGTGCGTGCGTCCACTTGCAAATCCCCCGCACAAATCGTCCAATAGCCCTCGCGAATGCGAAATACTTTCGGAATAGCAGTGGCTTGGCGATCGGCAACTAAAAGTAGGCGATCTTGTCCTCCTCGTGCTAGACTTGGCGATCGCGCGATCGTACCATCGGGACGCGCAACCCAAATAGAAGTTTCTTCCGTCGCAAGATAGGCGATCGCTCTTTCGATCGCCTCATCTACGCTCATCATTTCGCTATAAATTTCTACACTTTCACCAAAACGTTCTGCTAATTGTTCGACTTGTTTCTTATGAGAAGAGATAATTAAGTCATCGAGTTTCCAAGCAATGCCCAAAGTTACGCTACTAATCCCCAATATAGACATAGCTGCAATGCCGACAGTAAGCTGAAATTGCAGAGAATGAAAATCAAAACGCCGTCTAAAGTTATTTGCAGCCTTGCGAGGCCATTGAGGAAACTGCATGAGAAGATGCGATAAAAGTATGGATTTCCGATCTAATGCCAGCCTACCTTATTATTCTGAGAAGGGCATGATAAGGCAATGAGAGGATGTTTCAGGGATTAGTTTCCCACAAAGTAGAAAAACCAACGACTCTGGGTTTCATAGGCAAGATGGCGATCGCTGTATAATCGAAGCCCTTACTGTATAATTGAAGTCAATATTGACAATTAATAATTGAAAAAATGGGTAAAAAGATAATTATTGGTATGGCCAGTAGCTATGAAGAACTGGTACAAGAAGATTGGCTCTGGAATCAAACCCCAGAACCAATGGGAGTTTGGGGCAATATTCAAATGCAGGCACGTCGCGAATATCCCGATTTTCTCTTACTTTATAACTTAATTACTTTTCCCCAAGACGATCCTTTCACCTTACCGTGGAATAAGGCCTGGCGGCGCAGCGAATGGAGGGCATTGCAACAACGCAAAGAACTAGATGCAAAAATCCGATCGCGCTTGAGCCAAGTCGATCGCGATCGCACCGTTTCCCTATGGCGAGAACCTCCTTTAGAAGAGGTACTCGAAAGTCATAAAGTAATGTATCGAGAGGCACCCAAGTATTGTGGCTATATCTCTGGACCGGATGATTTTGCTCCGGTTCCCGACTATATGCCCGCTATTTGGTATCACGGCGACTCTTTTCGGGAGTTAAACGAAATGCCTCCCCCCCAGAAAATCCGGCGCTGTTCTTGGGTAACTTCAGGAATTTCCCGTACTGCTAACCATCGTAGGCGATTGGCCTTTTTAAAATCCCTCGTGGACAGTGAAGTTGAGTTAGATGTTTACGGACGCAATTTACCGGACTGGTCCCAAGGCTATGGAACAATTAAAAATAAATCTCATGCCCTCAATCCTTATTATTACAATCTAGCCATTGAAAACTATGCCGAAAATGATTGGTATGTCAGCGAAAAATTATGGGATGCCCTTCTCGGCTGGTGCTTGCCAATTTACCATGGGGGACCCGCCGCCGATAAATTATTACCTCCCGGTAGTTTTTTGCGCCTTCCTTCCCAAGACGAAAAGGGTTTAGCTTATATTAAAGAGGTAACATCTACTTTAGACGCTTGGCATGAAGCAAAAGATGCGATCGCAGAAGCCAGACAGATTATTTTACACGAGTTAAATCTCTTAGCATGGCTGTCTCGATTTGTAGGAAAAAATACGGGAAAAAATACCTAAAAATTAAAACTTTCTGGCTCACTAATTTCATTGCGAAAAAAATTTTATGGACGGAATTTGTACTCTGGGTAACGACCGTGTATTCGACCAAGTTATTGCGCTTCTCAATAGCATTGAGGTGATGTTAGGGGCGGATTTTCCTGTTTGTATTTATCCGTATGATGATAACATCGAGCAATTAACCGCCGCGATCGCCAATCGTCCGAATGTAGAAATTTACAGCGATCGCAACTCGATGGACGCATGGGATAGCTTTGCTAAAGCCGCATGGGACACCCACCCCACAGCGTTTCAACGGTGGAGTCAAGCGGGAAGTAAAGGCTATCATCGTTTTGGGACTCATCGGCGTTATTGCGCCTTTG
Source organism: Spirulina sp. 06S082 (assembly GCF_034932145.1). Lineage (NCBI taxonomy): Bacteria > Bacillati > Cyanobacteriota > Cyanophyceae > Spirulinales > Spirulinaceae > Spirulina > Spirulina sp. 06S082. The sequence goes on from NZ_JAYGHV010000156.1 coordinate 4,488, forward strand.
ACGCGCCTTTCGATCGCTTTTTGTATATGGATGCCGATACGCTTTTAATGAACGATCCTGCGCCAATTTTCAAGGAATTAGAGCATCATGATTGTGTTGTTTATGACTTCCAGTTTAAAGATATCACCCACATTTATGATGTTAATTCCCCCAAATTAACCCAAGTTTTTCCCCAAGAACGACTCGATCGCGAAATTTTCTGTTCTGGACTCTTTGCGAGTAAACACAATACATTTCCTCCGTCCCAACGAGATTGGATTGTCGATCGGTTGAAAGCCGGAGAAGCAGAAGTGCTTTATCCCATGTCCGTCGATCAGTCTTTAATTAATTATATGATGATGCGATCGGGCAAATCGATTTATAATTTGGCTTTGGAATTGCCTGGCGATCGCGCTACGGGATGTTGTGTCACTTCTCCCCACTTTGAAGCAGAAGATCATCTTCTTTACGATGGAGGGACTCGCTTAACTTACTTACACTACATTGGTATTTCTTCCCGTATTTTTGCACGCCTTTGTGGAGGAGAAAATATCGACTTTCCCTATCGCGATATTTTCCTGCACTATCGCTATCTCCACGAACCTGAAAAACGCCCAACCCTGTCGGGAAAACCGAAAGTTTATGATGCACCCCCCAGTTTTTTCGAGAAAATCAAGAGAAAATTAGGAATTTAGCATCAATAACTCTTTACTAATCACTAATCACCAATCACTAAAATGACTCGCGGTATTTATATCACAGCTAACGATAAAGTCACCGAACACGCGATCGCGCTTCTTAATAGTATTCGCTGTTACGATGCCGATACACCAATAACCCTGATTCCTTATGATGAGAATTATCATGCGATCGCCGATCTTCTCAATAAGAATTATGGCGTTAAAGTCTATGAAGATTTGGCTTTTATTGAGCGCCTTTCTCAAAAACTCTACGAAATTTTTGGTGATGGTTTCTTTGCCCGTCCCAATCAATTTCGCAAGCAGGCTTGCTGGTTTGGGGAGTTTGATGAATTTCTCTACATTGATACAGATATTGTTGTGTTTGAAAAGATTATTGATAATCTCGATTACTTCAAAGAATATGACTTTCTTTGTTGCGATTACCAACATTCAGGAGGACTGACTAATGTTTTTACTCCCAAAATTTTAGAAGATGAAGTATTTAAAGAAGAAGATATTCAAGGTATCTTTAATGGGGGTTGGTGGGCATCCAAGAAAAACCTACTTTCAGAACAAGATTTATACGATATGTTTGCCGAATGTGCTGCCCATCCTGAATACTTTGATTTCTCTAAAAAAACCTCAGATCAACCCATTATTAATTACACGATATTAAAACGCATTCCCCGCCGTTTTAATATTGTTCATCGCCCAGGACAAGCCCCGGGAAGTTGGGCGGGAAGTCCTCAATTTAAACGCCGAGGGAATATCTTATTTGACCCCAATCGTAACCAGGCTTTACAATATTTACACTGGGCAGGAATTCGCATTGAGCCGGGTTGTCCCTATTGGGATATTTGGAAACATTACCGCTATTTACAAGATGAAAACCCACCTCAAGATCCGCCTTTGCAAAAATCGGAAGGTCAGCTACGAAGATTTTTACAGGGTTTGAAATTAACATTACAAGGGAAAAGTTAATTTTTATTACATTTCCTGCAAATCTGAAAGAAATACAGTAAGAAATACAATCAAAATCTGATTTGATTGCGTAAATTCGTTTTGCTATGCCTCGACTTTCAACTTTAGATGCTTGGCATGAAGCAAAAGACGCGATCGCAGAAGCCAGGCAGATTATTTTACACGAGTTAAATCTTTTAGCATGGCTATCTCGATTTATCGAGAAGCAGGGGGGGGAACAGCCTTGCTACTTGGTGGAAACTGTCAATGAGGAAAGCATTACCATTCGCGATCGCTCGAAACTCTGTTTAACAGCATTAACCCGGATCGGTCTTGTTTTCAATCATTTGAGGCATTGCGATATAAATCTAAATATTTTGATAAGGGATCCAATTCCTCCAATTCTGGACAAGAAATTTTGTAGATACTACTAAAGTATTGTTTATATTTTTCGATTTCTTCTTTTGTTTTTTCTTGAGATACATGAATATTGGATAAATCTAAACCTAATAAATCTACATATTTGTTATAAATATCTATTCCCTTTTCACAACAATGATTAAAATTTTCTGTTCGATTTATAACCATAGGATTTGTATCATGGCTGCGAGTTTTGTCTAGTATTTTTGCAAAAGAGTCGGGGAAATTATGTATTGGATCGGATGAAAAAAGAGGATTGTCTAGCTGGTCTATTTCTTCTAAATCCCGATCTAATTCTTCTTCAAAATTTTGTCGTTTTTCTAACATTTTGCGTTCCAAATGAGCTATAATTTTATTCCTTTCTTTCTCAATATTCTGCAAGATTTCATCACTTTTAAGACTTTCTTCATCTTTATTGATTTGTCGTGTTATCTCTTCTTGTTTTTTATTGTCGAAGTCCCAGTATCTTAGGTTACTTCTCATAACGTTAAATGCTTTGTAAAAGCTAATCACTTCATTGTCTTTATCGTATATGTTGTGTATATAAAGTAATATAGAACGACGCAAAGAATTTTCGACAAGCTTCAAAAAGTAGTGGCCTATAGTAATGGAGACAATAGAATTTTTAGAAAATGACTCATACAATATAGTATCAAAATGATATTTTTGGAGCAAAAATCCTATCACTTTAAAATATTGTTCTGTGAATTCTTGACGATTTACCATATCTTTTATTTCCTGATTTATAATTACTTATTTTAGAGGAGAATCACGGCTTCAAATTAGATAAAGATGAGAAAGGGCATAACGATTCTAACCCCGAACATTTGTTCGTTCTGGATGAATTGGATGAATACCTCAAACAGGGAAAGCGGTTGGAAGATTTTGTCATGAAATTGCCCATCACCATCACCTCGGACACTGTACGAAGAGTAACGTAAACAACGTAAACAGGGAGCATGAAACGATCTTAAACACGCTCCCATTTTGTTTCATTTAAAACCATATTCTTTTCATCAAGAGATGATATATCGCCACCATAATCTAAACCAATTACATTTGCAACAGCCGTTCCAAGTAGGGAAAAAGGTATCAATACTGCTACTCCGTCATTAAATTTTTTTACATAAAGTGATAGTTTTTTGCCCTTTAGAACCCAGCTCCCAGTTAGATGATTACTACCATTGATAAAGCTCATAGTGCGAGAGAGTATACCACCTCGAGTCACAATATAAGAAAAAGTCCCGTCTTCCTTAATTGTCAAAGTTATAATTCCACTCCCTTCGCCAGCCAGCTCACCTTGTCTCCAACTTCCAATCATGTATTTTCTAATTTCAGAATTTTGAAGCATTTCGCACCTCTCAAAAAAAGGAATCAGGACTTACGCACCCAAACGAATTTTCGTGGTTTTTACGAGTTAACGATCCCTCCCGTCCTTGTCCTTTATTAAGGGAGGCAGGGGAGATCAATACGCTATGGATAGTGTAAGTATTTTACACTGCGTGAATCCTAGGGACAATATCACTATAGCATTTTCCGATCAAGTATGATAGACCAGTAGAGACAAGCCTGGGTAAATATGGGTTTAGTGCGATATGGTGCAACCCGATAAACTTTCCGTGTTGTATGACTCGGCTGCCAGACTGCGATCGCCTCAATTCAAACCTGCTTCTGCAAGCACCAGACGCAAATCCTCACTCAAACCGAGTTGTATCGCCCACTCTTGCAGATAGTTGAGATCGAGCAATTCTCCTTGAACCTTGAGAATGCCCAAAACATCACGCCACTGCTTTTCCGACTGACTTTGCTGTCGCCATTGCAGCTTGCTTAAAATCGTGTCTTCGGGACTGGCATAATACAAAATCCGTCCTTCCTCCATTGAGACTGCCTGCCGTCGCGACCATTGCATTTGGTCGAAAGGGGTTGTCCCCGAAAAAATCAAATCCCCTCGGGCAATCGTCGCAATGTGAATGACTTGCAGGATATCGAGATGTCCGTTTTTCACATCTTCTACACCCGCCACGTAAAATCCAGATGCCTCGAGGGAGGCGATCGCCTCATCGAGTCGATCGCGCTGTAGGGACACCACCACGTCCAAATCGCGAGTGGTGCGGGGTTCTCCGTACAAAATTGCCGCCGATCCGCCTGTAATGAAATACTCGATTTGTAAGGATTCAAAAAGGTCGTGCAACAAAAAGGCGATTTCTAACGGGTCTTGAATCCACATCTTTTCGTTGTTTCCCGGTACGAACGCCCTCGGATAATCATCTTGCAACCACGCCCTCGCTATTTTCGACCCCAAGGTTCGACCCGTCAAGTTAGGGAAACGCCGCTTAATACTTTGCAACGATAATTGTCGGGTTCGCTTCATCAACCCCCGCGCCATCCCGTATCGCTGCAAGGGCGATCGCGATCGCAGCAGCAAAAATTCCAACCGATCTGCCTCGGCGATCGTATCTTCTGCTTGGGGGCGATAGCCCGGTTGTTTTAGGTCTGTTACCATGCAATCTAATCCCTAATTCAAAACGAAGTGCGTAATTACTAAGCCTCAACTTTCAACAATACCTCTCCATTCATTAAACGTTGCGCGGCATCGAGAAGAACATCCTCCACATAAGGCTTGGTAAAATATCCCTTTGCACCGCGTTCTGCGGCAGCCATCTGGTGTTTTTTCGCACCTCGGGAAGTGAGCATGGCAACAGGAATTTTATTAAGTTTCTCATCATCTTGGAGTGTTGCAATTAACTTTAGCCCGTCCATTTTTGGCATCTCAATATCGCAGAACACGACATGAGGGTTCAAACCTCCTTGTAATTTATCTAGAGCTTCTTTTCCATCCCGTGCCTGTTCCACCACATATCCTGCCTTCTCAAAAGTCATGGATAAAAGCGATCGCACCGTAACCGAGTCATCAATAATTAGCACTTTAGGTTGACCCTGAATAAAAGTTTGGGATGGAGGATTTGGAGTTTGGGGGGCTGAGTACATCTTCTGTTGCCCGTTGCCCGTTCCCTGTTGCCCGTTCCCTGTTGCCCGTTGCCCGTTGCCCGTTCCCTGTTGCCCATTCCCTGATGCCTGTTCCCTGTTAATCGACTCAGACATTCCCGATGTTGTAATACCAGGCTGGCGAATGCTATTTTTGAGCAGAACTTCTCCATTGCGAATGCGATCGGCAGCCGCGAGTAATTCTTGTTCCACATAGGGCTTAGTAAAATAGCCACTTGCCCCGCGTTCCGCCGCCACCTTGCGATGGCGTTCCGCCCCGCGAGAAGTTAACATCGCTACGGGAATGCGTTGCAGTTCTTCATTTTCGTAGATTTTGCCCAACAATTCCAATCCATCCAAACGAGGCATTTCAATGTCGCAGAGGGCAATATCCGGCGTTAATCCTCCTTTCAGTTTTTCCCAGGCTTCCTTCCCATCCCGTGCCTGTTCGACATGATAGCCTGCATTTTCAAAGGTCATGGACAAGAGCGATCGCACCGTTACCGAGTCATCAATAATTAACACCGTTGGTTGAATAATCATTGTTTCCGAGGTTTGAACCAAGGTTGGCGACTCCATCGCAGCAGACTCGGCACGTTTAGAGGCTCGCGGTCGCGCTTCGCGAACCTTGCGGGTGCTACCCTCGAGTAGTACCTCCCCATCAATCATGCGTTCGGCGGCATCTAAGAGAACTTCTTCAAGATAAGGCTTAGTAAAATAGCCACTCGCCCCTAATTCCGCCGCTACTTTGCGATGGCGATCGGCACCGCGAGAAGTCAGCATGGCCACGGGAATATCGCACAATTCTTCATCTTTTTGCACCCGTCCCAAAAATTCCAAACCATCTACCCTTGGCATTTCAATATCGCAGAAAACAATATCGCAGGGCATTCCCGATCGCAATTTATCCCAAGCATCTTGACCATCTCGTGCTTGTTCGACGCGATAGCCGGACTTGCTGAAACTCATGCTCAATAATTCTCGAACTGTAATGGAGTCATCGACGATTAAAACAATAGATTCATCTTGCAGCGATCGCGCATCTGTATCGAGATTGCTTGTCCCCGTCGTTTCCCACATCGCACTCCCCATATCTTTGCGAATGCGGCCTTCGGAAATTTCAATCAACTCCAGTACGTCGGCGATCGCCATAATCTTCCCGTCCCCCTGTACCGTCGCCCCCGCTATTCCGGCGGGTTTGGGAATGGGACCGTAGAGTTGTTTAATGACGATTTCTTGTTCCCCCACCACTTGATCCACCCCGACGGCAATATGACTTCCAGAACCGCGTAAAACCACCACAGAAAGAACATTTTCTTCCCGTTTGCCACCATAAAGATTGCTGCGACCGATGCGACGGTTATAAGAAAGTAATTCTGAGAGGGGAGCATAAGGTAATAGAGTATCGCGCCAAGGAATGCACATTTGACCTTGAGCATTACGCTGTAATTTGCGATGGGGCAGATCGATCATGTCTTCTACCCCATCTAACGGAAATGAAATCGGGGCATTTTCGCTGACGCAGCAGAGTGCCTTACAAATACTTAAGGTTAAAGGCAGGCGAATGGTAAAGGTCGTGCCTTTGCCCAGTTTTGAGTCAATGCTGACCGCGCCGCGAATTTCATTGATACTGGTTCGTACTACATCTAAGCCAACGCCGCGTCCGGCAAAATTATCAGCTTGGTCTTTGGTACTAAAACCGGGATGGAACAACAGGTCGTAAACATCCAAACGAGAGAGACGCTTGGCGCGATCGCGATCGATCAGTCCTTTTTGAATCGCTTTTTGTTTGACGATATCGGGATCGATCCCCCCGCCATCATCGGACACGGAAATCACTGTTTGGTTTCCCTGCTGCATGGCAATCACTTTAATATGCCCCATTTGGGATTTTCCAGAAGCGAGGCGAACTTCCGGGAGTTCAATACCGTGGGTCAGAGCATTATTGACCAAATGAGTCAGGGGATCCGACAGGTGTTCCAAAATCATTTTATCGATCAGGGTTTCCTGACCTTCCAATTCCAATTGTGCTTGTTTGTTCAGTTGCGGGGCAATGCGTCGTACTGCAAGGGGAAGGCGACTGGCGGTATTGCCAAAGGGAATCATGCGAGATTTAGTCAAACCTTCTTGCAGTTGAGAGGTAACTTGCCTTAAGGTTCGCGCCACCTGATCGATATCGTCCACGAGAAACTGAATATCAGAGGCAGATTCTCGCACTCGCACGATCATCTCAATCGTTTCTTGAGCAAGTTCGTGGAACTTACTAAAACTATCCATTTCCAAGTTGTCAAAGCCGCTATCGCTGGCATCTGTGGTCGTGGTGGAATGGGCAAAATCGTTGGTTTGGTTGGTGTGATATTCCCGACGGCTGCGAAGGAGGGCATTTTCTAAGAGGGAGCGTTCGTAGAGGTCCTGCATTCTACCGCCGACATCGCTGAGATTCTGCACTTGGTGCATTAAGCTATCGAGGAATTGCCGCAAGCGTTCTTCGTCTCCTTCTAAACTGTTCCGGTTAACGACTAATTCCCCGACAAGGTTGCTGAGGTTGTCCATTTGTTTGACGGGGACTTTCAGGGAGGCTTCAACCTTGGGTTTATTGGTTCGAGGACGGGTGGGACGCTGCGATCGCTTGGTGGATTCTAGGGGGATTTCTCCGGCTTGTTGTTGCGCCCTCAGCAGCATTTCTTCAACATCGCCAAAGTCTTCTTCTGAGGTACGAGGTACAACGGGTGTCTCTTCCCCATTGCCTTTGGCCTCTTCCCTATCTCCTGTGCCTGTGGGTTCAACTTCCAAGAGAGCTTCAAGTTCGCTAAAAGTCGTCGCAACTTGTAAATCTTTCGCACTGAGAGCAGGTTTGTCGAGGAAGGCTTCTAATTCATCGAGGCGATCGTAGTAGTTGAATTCATCTTCTGGTGTTGTGGCAATCTCTTCAACTTTATCTGTAGTTTTAGGAACTGTTAAAGGCTCTTCTGAGGGCAAGGGGGTTAATTCTGGCATACTTTCCCCCTCGAGGAAGGCTTCCAATTTGGCAAATTCCTGTTCTTGGAGTTCGGGGATCATGCTGGCATTGTCGTCAATGCTCGCATCTGCGAGTAAATCTGCAAGTTCGTCTTGGGAGGATAGGGGCAGTGTTTCTGGGGCAGTTATCTCGTTTGCCAAGAGGTCTTCAAGGGCATTGCTTTCCTCTAATTCCTCTTCTTGAGGACTGCTTTCTGGCAATATTTCCTCTAGGCTCGGCGTTCCTGTAACATCCGCCAATAAGTCTTCGAGGCTGTTTGTCTCCTCTAGCGCGATCGCGTCATCGGTATCGTCACTGATATCCAGATCCAAATCCAATAAGGCTGCCAAATCATCTTCTTGAGAATCCCCTGCGGATGACGCTTCTATGAGATTTGTCGTTTCATCAATATCACTTAATAAAAGATCGAGATTATCAAAATCTTCTGTGGCGATCGCTTCGTTTTCTTGTCCTGAAAATAAAGCGAATAAATCCTCATCGTCAGAATTTTCCGATGCTTCTGAGAGGGAAGATTCTCCATCATCCAAGGAAAACAGGTCTAAATCTTTCCCTGTCTCATTGGCGGTGTCATCCTCATAAAGTTCTAATAAACCCAGATCGGCAAATTCTTCTTCGGGAGAAAATTCGGAAACAGTTTCCGCGATCGCCGTGTCGGGAATATTCTCCAATAACGCATCGAGATCGTTGATTTCTGGCTCTTGATTGGTCATGTTGTTATCCCCTGGGAGCAATGCAATAAATTCATCATCTTGACTGACTTCAAGGTTAGTGACAGGTTCTAAAGGTGTTAAGGTGATTTTTACACCCTCTTTTATCTGTGAACCCGAAGCCGGAATGGTTGTCTCAATCTCTTTTTCTAATCGATCGGATTCTAATTCACCTTTGTTTTGAATTTGGGAATTGCCGCGATCGCGCAAACTCATTGGTGTGGTTTGACCGCTCAAAAACGCCTCTAGATCGTCGATATCGTCGATATCCTCAATATCGATATCCTCAATACGGCTCTCTTCTCCATCAAAAAGGGGATTAAATTCACCATTAATACCTAAATCTTGCGGGTCAGATTTCCTCGCATTTGGGGCTGTTGTCTCTAAATTGAGGATATCACTTTGCACAAAAGTTTCAAAAGGATCGAAATCATCGAAGGCAACAGCCATCTCTGGGGATGAGGGAGTTGTGTCAACAGAGACAGAAATATCGAGCAAATCCCTCATATCTTCTAATTCTGGTGGTTCTGTCGAGATTTCCTCCCTTGCGGAAATTACTTCGGGTTCGCCAATATTCCCGATCTTAGCGGCATCGGACGGATTGGATATCTCTAAATTAAAAGCAGGGTTTTGGAGCAGATTTTCGGTTTCGCCATCGCCAATATCGGAAAAGATCGCGTCTAAGTCTTTATTGAGATCGTCATTAAGGGTTGGACTAAGGGGTGCGGCGGTCAATTCTGGGTTGCTTGAGTCAGAAAATTCTGGCGATCCTGCCTTAAATTCTGGGATATTCCCCAGTCTCTCATCTTCCTCAAAAGAAAACCCCTCCCCAAATAAATTATCAAGGGAATCAAAATCAGCATGGGGAGTGGCAGATTCTTGTTTTTCTTGGATGCCAAAGGATAGCAGTTCGCGATCGCCTGGGGAAGTTGGAAGGCGATCGGGGGGAGAATCCATCAGTTCCGTTTCTTCTAAGGTCATATCACTGCCAAAGAGATCCTCTAACCCATCTTTGAGTTCGGGATCTGCCTCAACGGATGCACCTAGACTCAACTCAGGTTCTGGGGAGTCGAAGAGACTGCCAAAATCTGTGTCTGTTAGAGATGTCTCTTGAGAATCTACGAATTCGTTGGAGTCGATCGTTTCTTCCTGCCAAGTTTGTTCGAGATCGAGGGGATCGTTTTCAAATAGATCGGCGAGATCGTTGAGTTCGCTGGAGTTTACATCTGAGAGGGTCGATTTTGTCACCCGTTGCGCTAAATTGAGGAGTTCGCTGCTGGGAACGATCGCCTGTCCTTCTCCCGCCACCAAATGTGCCACCGCTTCTTTAAGATCGTTTAAAATCCATTGGCTGGTGGTGTGATAGTCATTTTTGGGATAGGCGATCGCCGTTTGAGCGACTTCTAGAAAATGCGTCCACTCGGTGCGATGGGAAGAATCTTCCAACTTAGCCAAATGGCGACAAAGGGTTTGAATATGAGTGCGGCGATCGGCAGAATCTCCTTGCTCGTGGAGTTCGCCAATTTCCGCTAGGGCTTGTAGGACTTCCTCTTGGAAGGTTTGGGGGAGGACAAAAGCATTGCCGAGGTTTCCCTTTTCGTCCCTTTGGTGAAGGGGAGAGGTCGAAAGTTTGTCTAAATGTTGGGAGATTTTCTCGAAGAGGGGTTCGACTTTCCCCATAATTGTTTGGGTAAAATCTTCGGGAAGACTTAGGGTTTCTTCGAGCTTGTCTACCAGGCTATCCAAAGCGTTGTAAGCCTTAGAAAGCCAAGCAACGAGAGTCTCATCGACCTTTAACGGCGATGATTTGAGCAATTTAAAATAATCTTCAAGACGATGAGCAATGACGCGAATGCTTTCCAATTCCAGCATGGCCGCGCCGCCCTTGATAGAATGCGCGCCGCGATAAATTTCTTGTATTTGTTCGGGATCGTCTACTGTTTCCTGAAAATCCTGTAAACTTTGGGCGATGACTTCGAGGTGTTCCTTCGCTTCTAAAATAAAATATCCCGTGATTTTTTTGAGTTGTTCCGCATCCATTCCTTTATTTCCCCGATCCCGAGTCTTGGCTCAATCCCTATTAGCTTAAATTTAACGAATATTCACGCGATCGACATCCTTTCGTGAAAAATTTATCTTTTAGGCGGCATTTTGTGCCAAATAATCCCCAATCTAATGATGGTGGGTTGCGATCGCATTTTCTTGTTGTTTGGGTCACAGGGAAAGGCGATCGCAATCTCTAAGATAGTTCGTTCCCATCACAGTATTTTGTCGCAAAAACGAAAATAATGGGAGGGAAAGAATCGGTAAAGTGCTATGTTCT
>NZ_JAYGHV010000157.1:0-15338 GCF_034932145.1 Spirulina sp. 06S082
AGTTTCGCGATCGCGCTGTTTTTCCCCGCTATCAACTATACCGAGATTATTTTCATTGAATTGGTTAACTAATTTTCAGCTAATTAACCAACTGCGATCGCATTTCCTGTACAATTGTAAATTGATTACTGACGACGATAAACCGTTGCTTTAATTCCCTGTTGTTCGAGACGCGAGACAAGAGATTGAGCATCCTTTTCTGAAGAAAAAGCCCCCATTTGAATTTGCGCCCCTTGAGGGAAATTACGAACATAAGATTCGGAAACGATCGCCCGTGCTTGTTGCAGAGAAATCCCTCCCTCATAATCCACAATTACATAATGAAAGCGATCGCCCCGGCCAGGAGCCCCAGGTGCATTTTCAACCACCGGATCGGGAGATTCTGGAGAAGGACTGGGAGAAGGGGTCGGTGTAGCCTCAACAGGAGGTTCAGGGGATTGAAGATTGGGGGATAATAACGCCGTCGTTAAATCCGAAGCCCCCCCAGGGGATGAGGGAGTCTCCGTTGATGGATTAGCCGGGGAGGACCCAGCCTCGGGAGTTGGTAAAGTGGGAGAAGGTGCAGAATCTGGATTAGTGTCCACCGTACTGAGAGAATCTGGATTCACAGGCTCAAATTCGTCCGTTGCTAAATTAGGACCCGTGAGATTGAGGGGAGAAGAGGAGGGAGTCGTCGTGGGTGATGGCTTCGGCGTTTCCGGCGCGATCGCCGTTGTCTCTGCATCACTATTTTCCTCCCCAGCCAAGCGCGTCAAGAGATCGGGATAAAGTAATGTCACCCCCAATAGCGTCATCGCTGTTCCCAAAACTAACACCGAACCGACCCCCATCGGCGTTAAGAGGCGATCGGCGAACCCTTTCCGCTTCTCTACCGGTTGTTGTGCTTCAGCCGTCGCCACATTTCGCAAAAGTTCTTCTGAAGAGGCTAAATATTCTTGTGGGGCTTCCGTATCCGACCCCGCAGAAACACCTCCTTGGGTCTCCGCGTCGTTTGCAGTAGATTTCTGGGTAAAGTCGGCGATCTGATTATCAATCGCCTTACTAGCGCTTGTTTGACCCTCTGCAACCCCTTTTTGTTCTACCACAGGAAGCACCGCCATGCCAGGTTTTGGAGGTTGAGGATAACTAACTTGCGGGCTTGTACCCGCGCGATCGGGTTGCTGCGATCGCCCTTTGCGATAGCGTGCTAATTCTGCCTCAATCTGGACATCTAAACAGCTTAAAGCCCCTTCCAGTACCGGACTGAGGTTGGGGGTCGTAGTCGATTCAGTCTTAGTATTTTGACTCATAACGAACTCTTGAATCAATAACGGACTCTCATTCAATTTATGATACCTCGTCTTTATTCTCTTGCTGTTATTTTTTCTTCCGCGATCGGAAAAATAATTCTGGGGATAAAAGTATAGATTGCTACAGTTCTCAGCTCCAAAAGGGCGATCGCCAACTCATTTCCAGATTGGGCGATACAACCCAGAGAAGCGATCGCTCTAACTCAGCAATATTGCTGATAGCACGCAGATACAAAACACACCATAAAGAAAATATTAAAAAAATTCTAGAGTACCGACTCAGAGGTTATCCTAGCGTTAATGGTAAAGGGTAAATTCTGCAAACGAGGGGTTTTAACATAGTTTTTAGCTTGATCCCCAATGGTTTTAGCTTAACGCCAATCCGGTTTTAGTAACTAAAGTTTACATAATTTATCCAAGGCAAGCAAAATTTGTATCTATTTATTACATAATGATGCAACCTTCCGGGAAGCGAACCACAATGGAAAAGATAAAGCCCTAATAAATCCCTTTTTTAATACTCAAAATAAACCTCATGAATACTGAAAAACTTTTCACATCTGCCTGTCGCTGCTGTACTTTTTATTCTCCAGAAGGAAGACGAGGAGGAATGTGCCAACAACTGGGAGTTCCCGTCAAAGGATGTTGGAAAGCCTGTAGTTTAGCAGCACACCCCTTTACAAAATCATCTTGGCAAGATTGGGATGCAGAAATCGTTTATCTCGAACATTCTCTGAGTTTAAGTTGTTCAGAAGTAGGTTGTTCAGAAGAAACTCAAGAATCGTCTTTAACCTCTCCTCTTCCTGTCACTTCTCAAAGCCAAACGGCTTAGAAAACTTAACTCGTTCATTATTAAATTATTCATTAATAATTGATTAGGGTCGCCAAGGATATTGACGGAAATCAGGCTTACGCTTTTCTAAAAACGCTTGTTTGCCTTCGCTACCTTCTTCTGTCATGTAATAGAGCATCGTGGCATTACCCGCGAGTTCTTGTAAGCCGGCTTGTCCATCACAGTCAGCATTAAATGCAGCTTTAAGACAGCGAATGGCGATCGGGCTTTTTTCCAGAATTTCCTGCGCCCAGCGAATGCCTTCTGCTTCTAATTGGTCTACTGGAACAACACAATTAGCTAAACCCATGTCCACAGCTTCTTGAGCGCTATATTGACGGCATAAAAACCAGATTTCGCGAGCCTTTTTTTGACCAACAACACGAGCTAAATAAGAGGCACCAAAACCACCATCAAAACTGCCAACTTTAGGACCGGTTTGCCCAAAAACTGCATTATCAGCAGCAATGGTCAAGTCGCAGATTAAATGTAGGACATGACCCCCACCGATCGCATATCCTGCCACAAGAGCAATGGAAACTTTCGGTAAGGAACGAATGAGACGCTGTAGGTCCAAAACGTTCAAGCGAGGAATACCGCTATCATCAACATAGCCGGCTTCTCCTCTAACGCTTTGGTCTCCTCCAGAACAAAAAGCATATTTGCCATCGGAATGAGGTCCTGCACCCGTTAACAGCACAACCCCGATCTGGCTATCTTCCCGCGCATCGCAAAAGGCATCGTAGAGTTCAAAAACCGTTTTGGGACGAAACGCATTTCTTTTGTGAGGGCGATCGATGGTAATTTTGGCAATTCCATCAAATTTATGATAAAGAATGTCCTCGTAAGTCTTGACAATTTGCCACTCAACTGACATCAGTTTTAATCCTTGTTGTAACATCTCTTCTAGAATACAAGCTGAGGATTTTTCCGATCGAGCAGATCGAGGCAGGCGATCGCATTTTGGGGAGGTGTTGCTATTACTGTATTTTAGTCTTAAGGAAAATTTAAGATTTGTTCAAGAGAGATAAAATGCAGGGTTTTGTGACGAGAGAGGGCTGGGGATCGCGGGGATCGCAGGCAATACCTCAGACAAAATAGATTGACAAACTTACTTTATCTTGAGATAATGGAGAGAATAAAATGTTTAAAAACCGATAAAATCAAAGTTTTTTGCTAAATCCGTAAGTAAACTGAGTTAACAAGGACAATTTAAAAATGTCAAGAATCGAAAAAGTACGCTGTCCTAACTGTGGCAGCCACGCAGAACGCCATTATCTCTCTAAACATAAAATCGTGCAAACCCAGTGTCCTGCTTGCGATTATCTCCTAGTTAGTTGTTCTCGCACGGGTTCAGTGCTTGAAGCCTATGCACCCGGAATTACTATGCGTTGTCATTAAATTTAGCGATCGCAAAAATTTCTTCTCTTTTCACTCTAGAAAAGAATTAGTAACGCGATCGCTAATCATGCTCGCTACCATCTGGCATTATTGCACCCTTCCATTCTACCCAAGTTAAAATCGTCGAACTTAACTCTGCTCGGGATAAATTGGCATCGGTTAAATTAACTCCTGTCATATTTGTTCTGGCACAATATGCTTCAATGAGATCGGCTTTGCTTAAATTAGAATTGCGTAAATTAGCTCGACTCAAATCGGCTCGATTCAAACGAGCTTCACTCAAATTGGACTGACTTAATTCTGTTTTATCTAATTTTGCATCTGGCATCACTGCACCTTGTAAATTCACTTTTGTTAAATTTGCGCCACTTAAAATAACTCGCTCCATTTTGGCATTTTTAAGAATAGATTCTGCCAAATTTGCACCCTTTAAATTGGCTTCCGTCAAATAAGCACCGCTCAAATCTGCTCCGCTCAAATTAGCACCGCGTAAGTCTGCTCCACGAAAATTGACTTCCCGTAAATTAGCACCACTCATATCAACTTTCGATAAATCTGCACCCTTTAAATCTGCTCCTTGCAAATCAACCCCACAAAGAATTGCTCCGATTAAATTTGCTGTATAAATGCGCTTTTCTTCTCGTAAATTTGCCCCTCGCAAACAGGCTCCTGTCAAATTCGCTCCACTTAGATTGCTCCCTCTTAAATCAGCTTCAATTAAATTCGCATCTAATAAAGTTGCGAGAGTCATATCCGCACTGCGTAAATTAGCACCTTGTAAACTTGCACCATGTAGATCTGCATTATGTAAATCTACACCTGTCATTGAGGCTTGATTCAAATTAGTGCCGCTTAATTTAGCATCTCTTAAATTTGCCTTATTCAATTGAGCGCGACTCAAATAGGAAAAAATCAATGTTGCACCGTGTAGATCGGCATTCCTAAGATCGATACCAATGAGATCGGCATTGAGAAGATTTATGCCACTTAAATTAACACCTTGAAATTTATTTTCTCCTGTTTCATAACGTCTTACAAGTTCTTGAGCATCCATTGTTTATGTTCCTAATTTAATCTAAATTTGAGTAAAAATCTTTCCTGTTTTCTTTTAAGGATAATAAGGTTTCATTGCTTGCACGATCGCTTCTGCTGCTTGGTTGCTTTCATCCGGAGATGCTAAACCATTTGCAGTGTCATAGAGAGGTTTTTCTAAAGCAGTGATATTGGGATAATTTTCATACAAATTCTGTAATAATTCATCAAAAGAAAGGGTTCGTAAACTCGACCACTCCTGACTGGTAATCTCAAATTTATGATGGAGGGTTGAAAAAGCCAAAATTTTTGCTCGCAAGGGATTAGAATATTTCATGACCTCTAAGCGAACTTGAAAGGGATCGTAATCGCGTATTGTTGATATCGTTGCTGTTTCTTTCGTTGTTATTGTCAATTCGCGATCGCGATCGAAATCAGTATCGGGAGTAGGAGTATAGTTTGTTGTATCATCTCCTGCTTGTTGAGACTCCCATTCTAGCTCAGATTGAGGTGATATTTTAGCGATTGAGATATCATCAGATATACCATTGCGATCGCATCGATCTTCAGAGGTAGAATAAGCAGCAACTGCGGCGAAAGCACTGTTTTCTTCGGCAAAAGCACTGGCTTCTTCTAAACTATGGTTAGCAAAATGAGTTCCTATTGTAATCTCATCTTGACCATTAGAATTGCTGGTTTGAATGGAGAGAGATGCCTTACTTTTAGAATTGGGATAAAGTAGATCGAGGCGATCGATAAGGAAGTTACCAATTTTAGCATATTCTTGTTTTCGATTCAGATTTTCAATAATTCCTTCTAATCCTAATTTCAACTCATTTAAAGTAAGATATTTCTGCTGAATTACTTCTAAAAGTTGCTGTAAATTCAAATCTAGGAGCTTTTGCGGATTGTTTTCCCACTGGCTGTAGCAAGTACAAAATAACAATTTTCTGATGCGGAGCTTTTCTTCATGATCTTCTAATTCTCGAACAATTTCGAGCAAAGGAGAAGCCGGAGTTGCAAAAGGGGCAAATTGAGTGCTATCTTCAATGGTGGCGAATTTTGTCATCTCATCTTCTGAATCTTCGTAAAGCTGATCCAATTGATTGACGATCGTATTCGCAACAGCAGAATATTCTGCTTTTCGGTTTAATTTTTGCACAATTTTGTAAAGAGATGCAGTTAATTTTTCAACCGTGGTATTATTTTGATAAAGTTCGAGAAGTAGATCGGGTAAACTAAAACTTAAGAGAATACTTTTATCGTTTTCCCAACGGTTTTTACAGGCACAAAAAATTAATTTCCGAATTCTGACGCGATCGCTATCTTTCTCTAAAGCATTGGCAATTTCATCCAGTAAAACTAAAACCGACATTGCATTTTCCCCCAACAGATACACCTGATTTTGACATTCTCCCTCAGCAAACGCAAGTTGTTTGAGGAACAATAATCTAAATTGTAACGGTATTATTTCGAGAAATTACGCACCTCAAGCACTGAATGCAAAAAGTGTTGGCGATCGCGCTCCAACTCTGCTAACACTCAACGGTATAGGGAAAAATGGTGATTTTTCCCGGGTTCATTCTCATTCCTCAACCGTCACAGCATCCACGTTAACGACTTTTTCGGCTTCTGTCGCGCGATCGCCTGTCTCTGTTTCATTTTTCGTCCCATTTTTGTCTTTGTTAGAAAACTCGATCAGCATTTGCGAAACTTCTGCAACCAATAGACTGACAATAATTCCATCATCGATCCAACCAATAATGGGAATAAAATCTGGGGAAATATCCAATGGACTCAATAGGTAAACTAAAGTCCCCAAAACTATCCACCATCGGTATTTGGGGTTACGGAGGGTATTGCGATACCAGTTGTACACGGATTGTATGGAAATGTTCATCAAAATTTCTCAAATTCTCTATAAGTCTATATTGACAAATTTCTCGTTAATTCTCTAGGGAAGAAAACCGTTCTACAATAGAGACAGGAAAATTAGGCAGGAAAGGGACTTCGGCAATTCCAGATGCAATGAGGTGAAACTTCCCTCCCTATGTCTGTTTGCTGTCCCTATCATTCATTACCGACTTAGAAATGATTCGACTCCTATTAGTTGACGATCAGGGCATTATTCGCGAAGGGTTGAGTAGCTTATTGCAGGCACAACCCGATTTAGAAATTGTTGGAACGGCGGAAAATGGTAAAATCGGGGTGGAAAAAGCCCTTTCTCTTCATCCCGATATTGTCTTAATGGATGTACGAATGCCAATTATGGATGGGGTTGCAGCAACTCAAACTTTACAAGCACAAGCACCGGATATTAAAGTTCTGGTTTTAACAACTTTTGATGATGATGAATATGTTAGTAAGGCATTAAACTACGGTGCAAAAGGATATTTGTTAAAAGATACGCCATCGGAAGAGTTGGCTCAAGCTATTCGCTCAGTTTATCAAGGATATACCCAACTCGGTCCCGGTTTGTTGGAAAAGGCGATCGCCCCTCCTCCGGCGATCGATCTGCCCCCAGAAATCTCTCAATTAACCCCAAGGGAATTGGAAGTACTGCACTGTTTGGGAAAGGGATATAGTAACAAGGAAATTGCGGCTACTCTCTATATTTCTGAGCGTACTGTGAAAAACTATGTGACTAATATTTTGAGTCGTTTGAATTTACGCGATCGCACTCAAGCGGCTCTGTTAGCGGCTCATCTCAAACAAGGATAACCCAGAATATAACAACTTTCTTGCTATGCAAAGCGCGATCGTATTCTTAATTGGATTTTCTGACTATACCGAGCAGTTTCTCTAGATGATTGGTACCATTAATTATTAATAGAAAAAGTTGCAATGATTTACCATCAATCAATAGTGAGGGTCGAAGAATGAAAATCGAAATTACTGGACGAAGAGCAGAAGAAGCAGCCCGATCGCTTCTCGCGATTGAAGGCATTGAAGGCAGTAGCGAAACCCTCGACGACCCTCAAAAAGCAGAAATACTCACTACGATCGCCACCATTGTCGCCATTACAGGAGGGGCGATCGCGATTTCTGAAAAACTCTATCAATGGTATCAAAAATCGCAGCAAGAAGACTCGGGTAAGGCAATCGAACAGGCACTAATTGTCACGGAAGATGGGCGACGCTTGCTCCTGAAAAACGCCACCATCGAGCAACTCAAGGAACTTTTGGAAGACTGATTCATCGGCGATCGCAAATCTGTACTATGGCTAAAATTCTTCACATCAATCTCAAAGCGAGAGGACAAGAAGATGCTGAATTTCGTTTCTTTTGGGACAATCCCAACGATTATCAAACTGGCATTCTCTCCCTTGCAGATATTGCCAGTTTGAACGATCGCGCCGACACCGATTATTACACCAGAATCCCCGTAGATTACGCGCAAACAGGTCAATTGCTTTTTAACTGGCTCGATGGGAGCGATCGCCTTTTCAGTCGCGCTTTAACGCAATGTTCTCGTGGAGAGCAAACCGTATTGGCGATCGCTACTTCTGGCAGGTTGGCGAATTTACCTTGGGAATTATTGCACGATGGGACTGAATTTTTAATCCAACGCGATATCGTCCCCGTGCGCTGGTTGACGGAGGATAAAGAGTGCCTGACAGTGCGAGACGAGCCGAAAAATCGCTTTCTCAATGTTCTCTTTATGGCGACTTCTCCTCACGGGGTAAAGCCGGAGTTGGATTTTGAAGCGGAAGAAGGGCGCATTATTACAGCGACTCAGAGAAAGCGATCGCTTTGCCTGACAGTGGAGGAAAGCGGTAATTTAGAAGAATTGCGCCATTTGGTGGAGGACTACGAACGCGACTATTTCGATGTGGTACACCTCACGGGTCATGCCGATATCGACGCAGGAACACCCTATTTTCTCACCGAGACAGAATTCGGCGATCGCCGAAACAGCAGTGGGGGAGACATTGCGCGATCGCTGCAAAAATCCAAGCCTAATTTGATTTTTCTCTCTGGCTGTCGCACGGGTTATACTTCTGGTGATGTTTTACCTTCCCTAGCTGAGGCTTTATTGCAAGAAGGAGCAAGGGCTGTATTGAGTTGGGGCGATCGCGTCAATGACGACAACGCTTCGAGGGTAGCAGCAATGATTTACGAGCAACTGTCCGTGGGTTCTACAGTCACCGAAGCGATCGCGCAAACCTACCGAGAGTTACTCGAATATTGCCCCTCTAGCCCAATTAAGGGGAAATTGGAATTAAAGTCCGATTTAGGGGGCGCGAGGACGCAATGGCATCTGTTGCGCTTGTATATTGCTGATACTCTTCCCGGTGCGTTAGTGACAGCACCGAAAACAAAAGGGCGAAAACGCGCTCCTTCGCCAACGGTAACAGATCTCTTTATTGACGACCAAAGACGCTTGCGAGTTTTGCCCCGCACTGAATTCGTCGGTCGTCGCCGTCGCTTGCAAAATTGCTTGCAAGTTCTCAAAACCGATTGGGATAAGGTGGGAGTATTGCTACACGGTATGGGTGGTTTGGGAAAAACTACCATTGCTGCGAGGTTATGCGATCGCCTGTCTGATTATGAAACACTGGTATGGTGCCAACAGGTGGATGAGGGAAGTTTTGCCAAAGTATTAGCGGAAAAATTGACGAGAGAAGCGCGAAAGATATTAAATGATTCCTCTGAGGATTTAAAATATCGCTTGCGAGATGTTTTTGCAGAGTTGAATGAAATGGGAGCAAAACCATTTTTATTAGTATTTGACGACTTTGAATGGAATCTCGCTCATCGCGACGGCGGCTATATTTTGCAAGTCAAAGCGGCGGAAGTTCTCGAATCTTTGGTTTGGGCGATCCGAGAAACTGATTCTCCCCATCGCATCATTATTACCTGTCGCTATAAATTCGATTCGGATTTGCTGCATGATTTTTTCCTGCAGCCTTTGGAGAGTTTTCATCATTCCGATTTGCAGAAGAAATTAAAGCGCTTGCAGCATTTTAATTCGGATAAAATTGCTGAAAGTGTCATTCAACGAGCATTAAATTTAGCGGCAGGCAATCCGCGTTTATTGGAATGGCTGAACGATGAAGTGTTATGTCAAGAAGATGCAGCAGCAAGATTAACACAGTTAGAGAATAGTTCTGAAGATTGGAAAAGAAAAATTATTTGGGACGAACTTTACCAACAGATCGACAAACCCCTTACAAAGATTCTCAGTCGGTGTTTGGTCTATGAAATTTCCGTACCGATCCCAGCTTTAGAGGCAGTTTGCGAAGATATACCTCAGTATAGAGAACAGTTACAACGCGCGATCGCTTTGGGTTTACTTGAGGTGAGTTCTGATGTTGAGGAATGCGATCGGGTTTATCGGGTATATCGGATTTTACCTCGTATTATTCCTAGCATTCATTTACCCTCAGAATCAGATGCTTATCCTGTATATCGAAAGGCATGGGAGGGATTAACTCAATGCTGGGGAAATACGAAAAATGAAGATAGGCAACAATATAATAAAGATTTTAAAAAATGGTATGAAATTTTTCGTTTAAAGTTTGCTGATCTAGAAAATTCAGAGCGTTTTCGAGAGGGATTTTTTCAGATGTTAACCTTACAGCCAGAAATATCTTCAAAAATGGCTTTTCGTGACAAAATACAAGAAGATATTAATCAACTCTCTGCAATAGACCTTTGTAAGAAACTGGGATGTTTATTGCAGCAAGAGAACTGGAAAGATGCTGACAAAGAAACAACATGGATTTTTTATCAAATTTTTATTCTAGACAAAATTTATAAATTTAGAAGTCTCTGTCACGAATTTCCAGTTCAAGAACTCAATAAAATTGATATGCTTTGGGTCAAGTATAGTCAAGGCAAATTTGGCTTTAGCGTGCAAAAAGAAATCTGGGAAAGCATGGGAGGGAATTTCAATGCTGATGAAACAATCTGGAAAAAATTCAGCAAAAGAGTAGGATGGTATGACGGAAAGAAGTATTGGAAATATTATGAATACTTAAATTTTTCAAAAGATGAAGCTATAAAAGGAGAACTTCCTGCTGGATGGACTACCCGTACTTGGATACGTCCCATACCCGGTTTAATTGAATTACCGTGGCAGAATTTTGTAGGTTATAGCGCAATAGTACACAGTGAATATTGTCTTCTTTCGTATCAAGGCTTGACCTATAAGAAATAGCATTTTTTTATCTGTGAATATGCGATCGCATACAAAAATTACAGTGCGATCGCATATAACCGTAGGTTGGGTAGAATGAAATGAAACCCAACACATACAAATATTGTCGAAACAAACTGACTATTTCATTATACGCTGTTTCAAAATCAGGCTGCATTAAGAAATCTCCATTCTCCATCAGACAGGACAATAATTATGGCATAAATCTTAGAGTATCACTGAAAAGAATCGCATAAATCCTATCTTCTAATGATGCGCGATCGCGATTCCTCAAA
The DNA here is from genome assembly GCF_034932145.1 of Spirulina sp. 06S082. NCBI lineage: Bacteria > Bacillati > Cyanobacteriota > Cyanophyceae > Spirulinales > Spirulinaceae > Spirulina > Spirulina sp. 06S082. The sequence continues at coordinate 10,993 of NZ_JAYGHV010000157.1, forward strand.
TTTATCTCTACTTTAATGGCTGGGCGATCGCGCCAACTCCTCTGTCACTCGATACTACAAGAAATTTGCCCGATCCCTTGACAGCTCTGTATTATTTATGTAGTATATAGACATGGCAAGAAAACAGGAAGGAAAACCCAGATTTATCAAGCCATCCGAAACTTGACAAGCAAAGATTGTATTACATGGCAATCCTTGCAAATCCTGTAGTATCCCTCATCAATTTTTTGGGATTGTGGCTTAGTGGTTAAAGCGCCTGTCTGTCTAACAGGAAATCGCGGGTTCAACTCCCGTCAGTCCCGTTTGATGAGTGATTCTACCCTCCAACACCGCAGCGTAGCTTAATGGTAAAGCGCTTGGCTCATAACCAAGTGAATACGGGTTCAACTCCCGTCGCTGCAACCATTAAAGTGCTGTAGGCAAACTGGTTAAGCCACCTGTTTTTCAAACAGGCGATCGCGGGTTCAAATCCCGTCAGCACTATTTCAGTTGTTATTCGTGAGAAAAGGTAATGGAGGATAGGGAATTCGAATCCCTGACCTCTGCGGTGCGATCGCAGCACTCTACCAACTGAGCTAATCCCCCTCATAAGTGTACTATTGTAACACGGTTTCTTTCCCTAGGGCAAAAAATTGTTGCAACCGCTCTAATTCAATTTCTCGAAAATAATCCACTGTCCAATTTGCCAGACGTTGGATCATGTGAAAAGGGTAACTATGAGCAATACCGATCGCCTGCATTCCCGCTTGTTTTGCTGCTTCGATCCCCGCAGGAGAATCCTCGATCGCCAAACAATTTTTGGGTTCCACTTCTAGGAGAGGAAAGTTGCGATTAATTCGCTCTACCGCGAGAAGATAACCATAAGGATCGGGTTTACTGGTATTAATTTCATCTCCCGTTACAAAAATACTAAAATACTCGCGAATTTCTGCTTTTTCTAAGACAAAATCCACATCCGATCGCAATGCTCCTGTCACGATCCCCATGAGAATATTCGCTTCTTGAAGTTGTTGCAAAAACTCCCTTATCCCAGGGTAAATGGGGATATTTTGCAACTTCTTTAATCTCTGTTGATAAGCTAAGGATTTTTTGCGAATTAAGCCTTCGAGATACTCATCAGAAACAACCCGTCCCCGACGCAGCAGTAATTCTCTCAAACCAATGCGATCGCTTTTTCCCAAACAAATATTGCGATATTCACCGGAAAGCGGACGCAAATTCTCTGATAGCATAATTTGATAAACGAGCTTTTTATGGAGGCGCTCGTCATGAATGATTGTGCCATTAAAATCAAAAAGAATTGCTTTGAGACTCATGGGGAGTGGGGAGTGGGGAGTTTATTTTAAAAGGCGGGTTGTAAATTGCCTTCTTGTCGATCTAATTGGAGGTCAACGACATTTTTTCGCATTAACATTGGTTTCATCCCATGAGTGACTTGGTGAATCCACCAAACTTCTTGAGTTTGTATCGCTTCAAATCCTGATGACCTCAATGCGACTTCGATACTGTTGGCTGCATAGTCTTGAATATATGGTTCTTCAAAGATATTATTCAACCATTCGGTTTTACGCAAGGTGTTTTGATTGCCATCAACAATAACAATCTGTCCTCCCTCGGTTAGCAAGCGGAAACATTCCTGTAAAATTGCTTGGGCTATCGTCGCAGGAGTTTCGTGGAACAACAACGCAACAGCGATCAGATCGAAAGATTGTTCGGGAAAGTGAGTTTCTTCTGCTTTTCCGTGCTTCCATTTGAGGTTTAATCCGGCTTTTTGCGCCTTATAGTCTGCGATCGCCAACATATAAGGCGATAAATCCAACCCCGTCACCTCTGCATCGGGAAAAGTCTGTTTTAACATTAACGCCATTGAACCCGTCCCGCATCCCATGTCGAGAATGCGTCGCGGTTGTCCCCCGATCGCGGCGATCGCTTCTTTGCGAATCCATGTTTCATTGGGAGGAAGGACATATTTCGTTATCGGATCGTAAGTAGTCGCTGCACTTTTGGTTAAATAACCCCCTTCAACCCCGTGAAAATTCTGCGATCGGTAATACTCAGGATAGACAAAATCTGGGGTTCCGAGGCGATCGCATTCCCCTTCCCAATCAATGCTATTTTGTAATCGTTTTATCTCTTCCCCATCGAGAAACACCCCGAAAATCGGCTCGAGCAATTGTTTCCAAAGGGTATCTTGACGTGCTGTCATAATCTGAAAATCCTTGCGAGAGACAATTGGAGAAATTGTAACAAATTTTTACTTTTAATCTCGATAGTGAAGCGATCGAGAACGGCTCAATCAGATTTGATCCAGATTTGGTATAGACTATAAAGTTGCAATCTGCGTTGGAGAGAGTCTCGTTAAACCGTGCGAAAAATTCTTATTGCTGGAAACTGGAAGATGCACAAAACTCAGGCGGAGTCCCAAGAGTTTTTGCAAGCCTTTATCCCTGAAATCACCAATACCAATATCGATCCTGATGAAGAAAGAGGGATTATTCTGTGTCCGACTTTTACCTCATTGGGGTTAATGTCTAAAACCCTGCATGGGAGTCGCGTGCGCTTAGGGGCGCAAAATATCCATTGGGAAGATTCGGGAGCCTATACAGGAGAAGTATCGGGAGCGATGCTAACAGAATTAGGAGTAAGTTATGCGATCGTGGGTCACAGCGAGCGTCGTCAGTATTTTGGCGAAACCGACGAAACTGTTAATTTACGCCTCAAAGCGGCTCAACGCCATGCTTTAATCCCCATTCTCTGTGTGGGTGAAACCAAAGCACAACGGGATGCAGGGAAAGCGGAAGCGATTATCGAAAATCAGTTGAAAAAAGCCTTGATAGATATCGATCAAAGTAATTTAGTGATTGCTTATGAACCTGTCTGGGCGATCGGAACGGGGGATACTTGTGAAGCAAAGGAGGCTAATCGCATTATCGGTTTTATTCGCTCTCAGTTGACTAATGCTGATGTTTCTATTCAATATGGCGGCTCTGTTAAACCAGGTAATGTCGATGAAATCATGGCACAACCTGAGATTGATGGGGCGTTAGTGGGTGGGGCGAGTTTGGAAGCGGCAAGTTTTGCCCGTCTCGTTAATTATCAATTGTGAGTTAAGCGAAGATGGTAGATAAACCATTAATATTAACTCCTTGGGAGATTAGAGAGCGTTCTTTTGTCTGGGGAGAGCGCACTTTTTTAATGGGAATTTTAAATGTTACTCCCGATAGTTTTAGCGATGGAGGGGAGTTTAACAATATTGATGCAGCTTTGACCCAAGCAAGGCTAATGGAGTCTTCTGGGGCGGATATCATTGATATTGGAGGACAGTCTACACGCCCTGGATCGAAGCAAATTTCCTTGCAAGAAGAGTTAGATCGCACTATTCCCATTATTGAAAGCCTGCGATCGCATTCCTCGGTTCCCATTTCTATCGATACGACGCGATCGCAAGTGGCAAAGCTGGCTATTGCAGCAGGGGCGGATATCGTCAATGATATTTCTGGGGGAACTTTTGATGAAGAAATGTTTCCCGTTGTGGCAAAACTGGAGGTTCCTTACATTTTAATGCACCTGCGAGGAACTCCCGAAACCATGCAAACCTTGACAGATTACGACGATGTGATAGGGGAAATTTATCGTTTTTTTGCCGAACAAATTGAGAAAGCCGTAAAAGCGGGGATCGCGCGATCGCATCTCACGATCGATCCTGGCATTGGTTTTGGGAAAACTTACCCGCAAAACATCGAAATTTTTCAACGCTTAACTGAATTTCAGAGCTTAAATTTACCCATTTTAGTTGGACCCTCCCGCAAGAGTTTCATCGGTCATTTTTTAGGCAAAAAGAACCCCAAAGAGCGAATTTGGGGGACTGCGGCGGCTTGTTGCAGCGCGATCGCCTCTGGTTGCGATGTTTTGCGAGTTCACGATGTCCCGCAAATGGCTGATGTTTGTCGCCTTTCTGATGAAATTTGGCGCAAGTAACAATAATCTGCGATGTTTTGGCGATCGCGGTTTTTAAAAACCAATGGTTTAAACTGGGATCCGCCAGGGAATAAAATTCCCTTGGATATAACAGAAAAGCGATCGCGTTATAATGAAGAAAAAAAGCGATCGAATAATAATGATCATAGACCGCACTAATCTGTTAGCTCGAATTACTCAGACACCGGGGAAATGTGGCGGTCGTCCCTGCATACGCGGGATGCGAATTCGCGTTAGTGACATTCTTGAAACATTAGCAGATAATATCCCTGCTAGCGAAATTTTAGAAGACTTTCCCGATCTCGAACCTGAAGATATTCAGGCGTGTTTATTATTTGCCGCCCTGCAAATTGATTTTCCCAAAATAG